>JBBRVA010000750.1:0-4347 GCA_038247295.1 Caldilineales bacterium
ATCTGGATTAAAGATGGCATAAAGACAGGTAACAAACATCTTAGGCGGGATTTCCGGGCAAAGCAGGTTGTTGACGCGTTTTAGCACCTCTCCCGGGGCAGTGTATCGTTCGATGGCGCCGCGCAACATGCTGCGCGTGGAGGCCATCACCAATGCCGCGGGCACGCCTTTGTCTGTCACACCGGCGATGACAATGCCGAGCCGTCCATCTGGCAAAGCGATAAAGTCATAAAAATCGCCACCAATCGCCTGCGCTGGCTGCCAATAGGTGGCCACTTGCCAGCCCAGCAACGCCGGCAGCTCGCGTGGGAGCAGGGTCTCTTGCACGATGCGCGCCACGCGTAGCTCTTGTTCCATGCGCTCACGTTGGCGGGTTTCCACTTGTTGCTGGTAGACCAATTGTGCTACGCGCACCGCGGGGGCGGCTTGCGCGGCCAAATTGTTGAGCAAGCGGCGATCATCACTTGAATATTCCTGGTCACTCAAGCGCGGCCCCAAGTTGAGCAGACCGATCAGTTGACCTTGGCTAACCAGTGGCGCCACGAGTTGGATATTGGCTTGCTTCAATTCGCGCAACGCTGGTGAATCTAGTTGCAACTGATCGACCTCGACGACACCAGCCACATTTTGGACATAGGCCAACAATGGATCGTTGGGCGCAATCTCCATGGGTTCGATCACTGTGCTAGGTGTCTGTGCTGGGATAGACAAAAGTGGCGCTTTCTCAACTTCGGTGGATCTGCGAGTAAATCTGCGCCATAAATTAAGTAATTGAGTGGTCATGTGCGCTCCGTGTCGCAACAAAGCATATTGCTTAATTATAACCTACTTGATAGTCCCTCTAAAATCATTTTCAGAGTTGTTGTTGGCCTGGTCAGGCTGAGTAGGTACGCGTTATCAAACTTGTCGCGTTCATTCTACTACCTTCGGGCTGTATGTTTCATCATGCATAATGGGCTGTGGTGTACATAGCCAGAGCGATACCTGCGCTGGCTGTAACGTTTCAATCATTACCGCCAGCAAGGCTGTGGTCAATTTATCGAGCGCTACCTCATCGCGCAGGGTGGCGTTGAACGTGGCGAGCACCTGTTCCGTATCAACCTTGCGCCGATAGAAGCGGCGGTCAACGGCATTTTGTACGCGCCGGCGCAACGGTGTAAAGAGCGCGGCCAGTGCCAGTGTAGACGCCACGGTGACAAGCGGTGTCTCGTTCTGGCCAACGAAGGGTTGCATCAGCTGTTGGAAAAGCACGACGCTGCCAAAGTAAAGCAAGCAGCGCTAATGTCACCGTGAGAATGCTGTAAATCAGCGTCCGGCGAATTAGAATATCAATGTCCCACAAATGATACTGTAAAATGGCAAAGATCAGCAACGACGAAAGGCGGTAAGACGGCTGGGTCTAAAACCGAAGTGACATAGCGATACCAAGTGAGGCCAAAGCGGACCTCGACGATACGTACTTGGAGAATCGGTGCGCCATTTTGACCTGTACCGAGCCAGACAATCAGATCGCGTACCGCATCGGTCGTCGTCAACCGCTGGATTACCCGCAGCTTGGCATTGCTTTTCAGCCGTGTGATGAAATGCGCCCCCTTGTCCATCACCTGCGCAAAGAAAGTGAAGTCGTAGAAGCCGCGGTCGAGAATCAAGAGCGTTTTCTCGCCAATCAACGCGAGCACATTCGGCAAAAAATTGGTATCAAAGGCTTGGGCGGCTTCGCTAAACCAAAGTTCAACGGGTAGCTGACGCATTAAATCGATGACAAGACACATTTTGCCAGCGAGTGTTCCGGTCAGACGGTCTTCAAGCGAACCGATTTTCCGAAAAAGCGCCTCTAAGGTCGAGCCATCCACTGCCCAGATCTGGGTGAAATGACCCCTTGCTACCTCGATGGCAGCGGGTACCGGACGCTTTTGCCGTTGCTCCCATCTTGCCATCAGGTGCGGCAGCAGTTCTTTGTAGACGCGCTCGAACAAGGCGCGCATGGAAACACGAGAAACCGCTCGCGCAACGATTGCTGCCGCACTTTGACCGCCTTGCACCACAGCAGGTCTTCGCGGTTTAACATTCTGGTCAATTCGCCCACCGATGGCACTTGGCGCCATAGGATCGTCAGGACCGTGGCGAGCATCAGCGGTAACGTTAGACTGCGATCTCGCATCCCTAACGCTTTATAATAGGTTAGTTGGCTGAACACCGCTGGTTTCACCAACTCGTTGAGTCGCTTTTCAATGGCTTCATTACTGGCTGACGGCTGATTGCGCCGTCGCACATGGTCGGGATGCTTTTGCTTTTTGTTCATTCCTTTACTTTATCGGCTTCTTACTCAATTTGACAAATCTTGTTTATCCTTAACCTGTCACCAATGGTCCGCTCAAAGACAATCGTCTGGTCGATGAGACCGATGGCACACAACCCTATCAGCGAGTTGATTCATTGACCTGGAATCAACACGAGCAGACACATGGCAAACTGGTCAAGATCAAGGACTTTCCCAAGGGACATTGCGTGAAACTCTTCCGGCTTGTGTTGTTTACTCAACGCACGGACTTTGTCGTGACCAACGACCTGGCTCAAGATGACGCGCAGGCCACTCAACAAGTGTGCGGCTTGCGTTGGAAAATTGAGCAATTTCACCGGGAAACCAAGCAACTCACTGGTCTTGAAGGTTGTCAATGTCGCCTTGCTCGCATTGTTCGTAATCATATTGCTTGTGCCATGCTCGTCTGGGTTCGTCTCAAGCATCTTGCTGCTCTCGCCAACCAGACCGTTTATCGCCTCAAATATGGCTTGCTCGACGACTATATGATTCAACAACTCAGAAACCCTTCCTTACCTATGACCCTTGCGTAAGTCCTATCTGCTACAAAGCGTACGTAAAATCGAATTATCGTAAGGAACGCAGATTGATCGTGCTGGAGATTTGCGAGTAGGCGACTAATCTCTACTCTCCAATCTCTACCCCTATCCATAAGCGGAGCTTATTTGTTTACTTTACAAGTTGGCGTGCAGACCGTTTTATGCTATGATCCGTGTAAGGAGGCCGTTATGAATATGATTCCAATCCAAGTGACTGACGAAGGCGTTTTGATTCCCAAAACCTACCTTCAGAACAGCGATGCTGTCGATGTGGTCATTACGCCCAACTATGTGCTGGTAAAGCCTAAACGACAACCCGCACCTGAACCGACGCCACCGGCCACGGCGCAAGTGCTGTCTGTGCCCACCGCGCCAAGCGCGCCAGTGGCTGCTCAACCCAACCGTGCTGTACGGCGTAATCCCCTGGTGGGTCACGCGACCCCAGGCAACCCGGCTGTGGCTACTGCGCCCGAACCGATGCTGGAGCACGAAGCAGATCAGCGCTATTTTACCCTGGTTAATCTTCAGCCGGGCCGCGACTTTGAGTTAATGCCCTGAGCGGCAGCGTCCCAATGCCCGGTTTGAGCCATAAGGTTACTTGTGCCGGTTGTAATGTCTCCTGTACCAGATTCACCAGCGCCTTCGTTAATTCTTCCAACATAACTTCATCCCGCAATGCGGCGCTGAAAGCCGCCAATACGTGCTCGGCATCGTACTTGCGCCGGTAGAAGCGGCGATCGATCACGTTCTGCACGCGTTGGCGGATGGGGACAAATAGCGCGGCGATTGCCAGGGTGGAGAGCACTGTCACCAGTTGATTGCGCTCCTGCCCTGTGATCGTGCGCAGCACTTGTTCAAGTAGAATAACGCTGCCAAAGTAGACGAGCGCTAATATCGTGGTCAAGACGCGATAAATCTGGGCGACGATGCCACCGCCAGCCAGGATTAGCCCCACCAGAACACTGACAAATTCTGACCAATTGGCGGGATTGACGTACCACCAAATTTCTGCTGGCAGCAGAAAAACCGATCCAATTGGCACGAAGATAAAGATCGCCCACGTAATCGACAAGAGGCGCGTCCAGGCCGGGACAAAGCGCCCGTCGGGGAATAGATAGAGCAAGTGACAAAAACCGACCCAGGCAAAGATCAGCATCAGCGACGCCGCCCAATACCAAAAACCGGGCACGTTGCTTAACTCCTCAATCAGATCGGTCGTAAAAACCCCAAAAAGCATGAGCGTGATCGACGCATAGAGGGCCATGCGCTCATCTGGGCGCTGCCAGAAGATGAGGGCCGCTAATGTGAGATAGACAACGGCAAAGATAATCACCAACGTAATGTTGAAGAGTGCATAAAACTGCAACGAAATACCCATGTCCGCCAAGTGGCGCGCGGCCGCCGGCGTAAGCTGATCGATGGGGCAAGTCTCGGCCAGGCAGACGGTTGTGAGCCGCGTATAGGCCATTGGAATACTGATCCGCAGCG
>JBBRVA010000751.1:0-4332 GCA_038247295.1 Caldilineales bacterium
GAACGTAGCGCTGCCTGAAGTCGAAGCGCTGCTCCACAAAGATCGCTATCGCCAGTTGCACGCGTTGCTGACCAGCGGTCGCGTCGAGATTCGCGTCGTGCCCAAGGATCGTGTCTTTCTGCACGGCAAGGCCGGCGTTATCGAAAGCGCCGATGGGGCCAAAACTTGCTTCCTCGGCTCGATCAACGAGACCAAGCGCGCCTTTGCGCAGAACTACGAAATTTTGTGGGAAGATCAGTCGCCCGAAGGCGTGGCCTGGGTCGAGGAAGAGTTCGAGGCGCTCTGGCAAGCTGGTTATCCGCTACCCGATGCGATTATTGAAGAAATTGCGCGCATTGCCAAACGGGTTGAAATTCGTTTTGAAGAGGTAATCCCTGCCGACTTGGCCGCCGCGGCCCTGGTCGAGAGTCCAATCTATCGCGGCGGCGAGCAACTCCAATCTTGGCAGCGCGCTTTTGTCACGCTCTTCCTTCAACATCGCGCAACTTATGGTTGTGCTCGCCTCCTGCTGGCCGATGAAGTGGGCGTTGGCAAAACGCTTTCCCTCGCCGCCAGCGCGATGGTCTCTGCTCTGTTGGACGATGGGCCGGTGTTGATTCTTTGTCCGGCGACGCTCACCGTGCAGTGGCAAGTGGAGTTGAAAGACAAGCTGGGCATCCCGAGTGCGGTCTGGGTTTCCAACAAGAAAGTCTGGATCGATCCTAATGGCCACACCATTAAGACACGCGGCGCCGAAGACATCACGCGTTGCCCTTTTCGCATCGCCATCGTCTCTACTGGCCTCATCGTCCACGACGCCGACGAGCGCCGTTTTCTGCTCGAACGCAAATTTGGCACCGTAGTCCTCGATGAAGCGCACAAAGCGCGGCGGCGCGGCGGTCTGGGCGAGAAAAAGGATGAGCCGAATAATCTACTCGACTTTATGCTCCGCATCGGGCCGCGCACGAAGAATCTCTTGCTCGGCACCGCAACACCGATTCAAACTGCCGTTGCCGAGCTTTGGGACCTGATGCAGATCCTCAACGCCGGCGCCGATTTTGTGCTGGGCAAGGCCCCCTTCAGCTTGTGGACCGATTGGGAACGTGCGTTGCCGGTGGTCAAAGGGGAAGAAATGCCCGCTGACGAGCGGATCGCCTGGGAGTGGTTGCGCAACCCACTGCCGCCCGGCGACCAGGAACCGCTGATCGCCAATTTGCGCCTTCAACTGGGCATTGCCGAGAATCTCTTTTTTACTGCCAAGGGTTTTGGTGCACTCGGCTACTTTGATCAGCTAGCGGTACAGCAAACGCTGGAGCCAGGCTTTTATCAGCAGCACAACCCGATCGTCCGCCACACCATTCTGCGCCGCCGGCAAACGCTGGAAGCGGCGGGATTGTTAGAACGGGTCGGCGTCGAGGTTCACCCCAATCCGCACGCACCCACACCTGCCTATCGCGGCGTCAACTTTGATGGCCTTGGCTTGCTAACCAATCACCCGTTTGATCTAGCCTATCAAGCCGCCGAGGATTTCACACTCGCGCTGCAAAAACGTACCAAAGCCGCCGGCTTTATGAAAACTTTGCTACTCCAGCGCATCTGCTCCAGTTTTGCCTCTGGCCGCAGCACTGCCGCTAAGATGTTGAAGCGTGAACTACTGGATGATGAAGATGATGCGCCTCGGCTGCTGGAGCCACTCAGTTCGCTGACACCGATTGAAACCAGCCACTTGCGCACCATCTTCGAGGAGCTATCGCGTCCTGAAGCCCATGATCCAAAGTTGGCTGCTGTGCGCTACTTTCTTACCGAACATCGTACCGAGGGGAAGACTTGGCTGGAGCATGGCTGTATCATTTTTAGTCAATATTACGACACCGCTTTCTGGATTGCCGCGGAATTAGCGAAGACGCTGACCGATGAACCGGTGGCAGTCTATGCCGGTACAGGTAAAAGTGGCATCTTTCGCGCAGAGGCTTTCGCCTCGGTCGACCGCGAGGAGATCAAAAAGGCCGTCAAGCAGCGCACCATTCGCCTTGTCGTGGCCACCGATGCCGCCTGTGAAGGGCTTAATCTGCAAACGCTGGGGACACTGATCAACGTAGACTTGCCCTGGAATCCGTCGCGGCTCGAGCAACGCTTGGGGCGCATTAAGCGCTTCGGCCAGGCCCGCCGCACGGTAGACATGCTCAACTTGGTCTATCACGAAACTCAGGATGAGAAGATTTATAGTGTGCTCTCGCAGCGCTTAAAAGACAAATACGACATCTTTGGCGGTTTACCTGATACGATTGAAAGCGACTGGATCGAGAGCGTAGAAAAGCTCGAAGCAATGATGGATGAATATATTCATCTGCGTAAGCAAGCCCGCGATGTTTTCGAACTGCGCTATAAAACAACGATTGACCCCGACCAAAATCGCTGGGAGCTCTGCTCACGCGTCCTCGCGCGGCGCGATGTCGTCGCGCGGTTGTCGGCGCCGTGGTAGAGCAGGGTACCAATAAAGTATTCGATGATGAAGCAGATAAATGAAGCGTCCAGACCCTGAGGTCTGGACGCTTCATTTATCTATGTTACACGGCTGAGACGAATTTGATTATATTAGACTAATTCATCTACCATTGTCATCAGTGAAGTTTACGGTGGTGGTGGCAACAGTGGCGCTCCCTATCTAAGCGACTTTGTCGAACTCTTCAACCGCGACATGACGACTGTGTCGTTGAACGGTTAGATCCATTCAGTACGCAAGCGCAACGGCACCGGAAATTTTAGCAGCAAGCCCGTCGCCAAAGGTAGGGGAATAATCCGCTTGACAGTGGCTGGCACTCAGGCCAAGCGCCATAAAATATACGCTGATCGGGGGATGCAGCGCATAGATCGGAGTTTCTATTTATTCAGCATGGGCCACAATACAGAGGCTGACATTAGTACACATGCTATAAAAAACGGCGTTTATCACTGCAATCCAGATGCAACTTCTGGTAGGGGATGGGAAAAGATGGTAAACAAACGGACGTGAAGGGGAAATTTTAGGGGGATGGCAGGGAAAAATATAACCCTTTCATCTGTGTTCCCCCGATAACGGCAAAGCCGCACACAGACAAAAGGGTTATATCTATAGTATACCACATTTTTTAGCTTTGTCAACTACCGAAAACCTACGCAACTTCTATGATCTAAAAGTCATCTAGGTTGTCAGAATGAGTTGTGATAGTTGAGCTGCCCGCGTGATGCCAATCTGACCAAAGCTATAGCTCACGAATCTCCACGGGGTCGAGCGCCTGTTTCTTATTCCAGGCATTAATATACTCCAGCGACTGGTGGCGGAAGTAGGTGTTGTAGAGTTCGGCATAGTGTCCCCCGCGGGCCATCAAGGCATCGTGGTTGCCCTCTTCGATGATCTCACCCTGGCGCAACACAATAATCCGGTCGGCCTGTTTAATTGTCGAGAGGCGATGGGCGATAACGATGGCGGTGCGCTCGGCCAACACTACGTCCAGACTTTCTTGAATCTGGGTCTCCGTCAGCGGATCGACACTGGCGGTCGCTTCATCCAGGATCAAGATCGACGGGTTCTGTAACAAGATGCGGGCCAGGGCGACCAGTTGGCGCTGACCCATCGACAGGGCGCGGCCTTCTTCGCCGACCTCAGTCTCCAGCCCATTGGGCAGCGCATCCAGCCAATCCCCACCACCAATCTGGCGGGCGACGGCCAAGACCTCGGCGTCCCCGGCTGCGGGACAGGCATAACGAATGTTGCTCGCCACCGTGCCCGAAAAGAGGAAGGGTGTCTGCGGCACGATACCTAGATGGCGGCGATAACCGTCCAGGTCAAAGGTGCGAATGTCCTTGCCATCGATCAGCAATTGACCACCATTAAACTCGTAAAAGCGCGCCACCAACTTGCCCAGGCTAGATTTGCCCGCGCCCGTATGACCTACCAGCGCTACTGTTTCGCCGGCCGCAATGGTCAGGTTGAAATCGGTGAGTACGGTCTCTTGTTTGTTATAGTGGAAATCGACATGACGAAACTCGATTTTTCCTTGCACCGTCGCGACAGGATCTTGGCCGGTCTGGATGACACGCGGTTCGGCATCGACCAAGGCGAAGACACGTTCGCTGGCCGACAACCCCAACTGGAACTGGCTCCAGAAGGAAGCGATGCTGGTGAGCGGGAACCAAAAGATATTGACCGCCTGTACAAACAAATACCATTCACCCGGCGAGATGCGGCTGCTTAATACATTCGTGCCGCCAAAGTAGACGACGAGTACGGTGCCGATACCGGCAATCGCCACCAGGGCCGGGAAGATACTACTAAAGATCATGCCCTGACGCAGCCGTACGCCGTACAAGCGA
>JBBRVA010000752.1:0-4309 GCA_038247295.1 Caldilineales bacterium
CTCAAGATGGTGGCCGATCAACTCTCGCCCGAAGCGTTGCCGGGACGTGGCTTACCGCCCGTCTTAGTCTTGATCTCCGACGGCCGCCCGACCGACGATTTTAACAGCGGTTTGCGCGCCTTAATGGAGCAGCCGTGGGGCAAACGGGCCGCCCGCATCGCCATTGCGATTGGTGACGACGCCGATGTGGATATCTTGCAAAAATTTATTGGTCATCCAGAGATGACACCGTTAGTGGCGCACAATGCGCCGGATTTAGTTAAATATATCAAATGGGCTTCGACGGCCGTCCTCAAGTCAGCTTCGTCGCCTACCAGCCAGATGGAAACGAACCAAGCAGGCGCAGGCGCACCCGTTGGCATCACTGTGCCCCTGCCCGCTGCCCCCGAACCCGCTCAGGACGTAGAGGATGTCTGGTAAACACACGTGGTATACGTTTGGCAGTAGTGTACAGGGCGCCACCCATGTGCGCAATCATATCCCCAATCAAGATGCGATCGAGTGGCTGGCCAGCTACGAGCGCCAACAAGAGCTTGTTTTAGTCGCAGTGGCAGATGGGCATGGCAATCCCCGTTATTTTCGCAGCGCGCTTGGCGCGCGCTTCGCCGTACAGGTTGCGCGGACGTTGTTGGAGCAGTTTGGGCGCCATTATGGGCAAGCGACCGATCTAACCGTGGTGGAACAAATGGTGGAGCAACAATTGGCTCACCTATTGGTGCGCCAGTGGAACGATACGGTGGATGTGCATCTGGCCGCGGTGCCTTTTAGTCCAGCCGAGTTGGCTGGTTTGGACGCGCCATTTCGCCCCAAGCTGGCGGCAAATCCCCGGTTAGCCTATGGGTCCACGCTGGCCTCTACCTTGATTACGGGAACTTTTATTCTTTATATGCAGTTGGGGGATGGGGATATTGTCACGGTGAATACAGACGGTGTGGTGTCCCGCGCGCCGTTGGTGGTCGATCCCCAGTTGAGCGGTGATGTCACCACATCGCTTTGCCTACCCAGCGCCTGGCGTTATGTGCGCACCTATTTACAACCGTTGGTCGCCCATCCCCCAGCGATGATTATGTTGGCGACCGATGGCTATTCAAATTCATTTGTCAAAGAAGATGGCTTCTTAGCGGCGGCACAAGATATTTTTGATATGATCGAACCGCAAGGCCGCGAAGGCATTTGCACATTGCGCAAATACCTGCCCCGCTGGCTGACGGCCACCACTGCCCAGGGCAGTGGTGATGATATCAGCGTTGGCATTATTTACCGGATCGTACGCTGACAGTTCGACATTGATCAATTGTCGTTGGTCGTTCGTCTATCCACAATATGAATCAATTACTCCAACTTGGACAAAACGTTGCGCTTAAAATGCTCAACACAGATTGCAAAATTGAAAAATTTCTGGGCGGCGGTGCACAGGGCGAAGTCTACCAAGTAACCATCGCTGGCCAGCCGATGGCGCTCAAATGGTATTTCCCCCATTACCTGAAACAAGATCCGACGCTGCGCCAGCGCATCGAGCAGACAATCCAGTTTGGCCCACCGAGTGACCGCTTTCTGTGGCCGTTGGAAGTGGCAACCCATCCCCAAGCAAACGACAGCTTTGGCTATCTGATGCCGCTGCGTGAAGCACGCTTCAAAGGGTTGGTCGATCTGGTCGCGCGCCGCGTCCAGCCCTCTTTTCGCACATTGGCCAGCGCCGGCTTTGAATTAGCGCACAGCTATCTGCAACTGCACGCCCGCGGGCTCTGTTATCGCGATATCGCTTTTGGCAACGTCTTTTTCGACCCCGCCAATGGCGAAGTGCAGATTTGCGACAATGATAACGTCGACATCAACGGCGTGCAGGGCGCCATCGGTGGCACGATCCGCTTTATGGCGCCCGAAATTGTGCGCGGTGTGGCCGCGCCGGACACAGAAACGGATCTCTTTTCACTGGCCGTGTTGCTCTTCTATCTGCTTTGCAACCATCATCCGCTCGAAGGTAAACGGGAAAGCGCCATTCGTTGTTTTGATCAAGCCGCCATGACCAAACTCTATGGCACAGCGCCGCTTTTTATCTTTGACCCCAAAGATGAGGACAACCGGCCAGTACCCGGCGAACATGATAATGCGCTGGCTTTTTGGGCGATCTACCCAACCTTTCTGCGCACGATCTTTACACGTGCCTTCACGGTTGGCATCCATGATCCCGGCCATGGCCGTGTGCGCGAAAGTGAATGGCGCACGGCGCTGGTGCGGCTGCGCGATTCCATTCTCTATTGCACCCAATGTCGCGCCGAAAACTTCTATGATGCCGAAGCGTTACGCGCCACACGCCAACCGCCCGTCTGTTGGGCCTGTGGCCAATCCGTGTCATTGCCACCCCGGCTGCGCATCCAGCAGAATGGCGAGGCGAGTGTAATCATTCTCAACCATGACACCCAGCTTTTCCCCCATCACATTGACAGCAATCGTCCGTACGACTTTAGTACACCCGTAGCTGCCGTCACCCAGCACCCAAGCAATGCCCAGCTTTGGGGACTAAAGAATTTTTCCAATATCAAGTGGGTCATCACACCACCCGCAGGTCCGCCGCGCGACGTGCCACCCGGTCGCAGCGTCACCCTGGCTGCCCACACCAAGCTTCATTTTGGCCCCAGCGAAGGAGAAATTCGCGTGTAGGCGACAGCGGATAGACAAACGACTCGTTGCTCGTTAGCTTTGATTGTCTCTTTGCTCAACAGGTTTCCGACCCAATGCACGATCTACCTCGGCGCACCCTTTGCGATTTGATCGCCAAATATGGTCCGGATCTGCATACCGACGTACGCCGCACCGAAGCGTTGCTGCGTGATTTATGCGGCGCCTATCCGCGCGAGATTTTTGTCTTAATCCATGCGCAAAAACAGCAAGTAGCTGCCGAATTGCTCAATGCACCACGCTGGATCCCGCAGACTGCCCTGACAAGCCGGTTGGCGCGCCGCTTGGTCGATAATTTAGGGTTGGCGGAAGATGTAGCAAGTTGGGCGGTAGAAACTTGGGCGGTGGCGCTTAACCCCAAGGCAAAGTCGTCACCACCCGGCTGGGGTTGGTCGAAAAAGCCGTCCCACCACTCGCCATCCACCAGCCAAGCTAAAAAGGTCGCGGCACAACCGACTGCGCATTCATCCACTTGGACGGGAGGACTTTTCCAGCAAGTTGGTGTACAATCAAAGCGGCGACTGCTGGCGGCTGTGCCCAAATTTGATCGAACGGCCGAGAACATACGTCATTGGTTACGCACCTTCTTCCGATCGCCGGTGCGCATGGCCATTGCCAGTGTAGCTTGCATGCTTGTTGTCAGTGTCGTCAGTGCCGTTAGCTATCCCAGTTTGCTCGCCCTGCCAGCAACCTTGAGCGCCGAGCCAACGGATGCGCCGGTCGATCCATTGGCGACTGCCTATCCGTTGCCGATAAAAGCTATTGTTGGCAATGAATCTCTCAAAGTGCGGGCGGCGCCATCGACTAGTGCCGCTGAGAACGGTTTGCTGGGCGCAAGTCAGGCGATTACGGTGGTCGAGTTTTCGGTTAATGGCGCATGGTCGCGCGTCGAATGGCCCACTGTGGGTTGGGTGAACAACGATTTTATCCGCTTCCAAAACCCAGGCTTGCCCACGGTCTATGCCGTCATCCGTACCGAGCAGGCCCAGGTCACCATTGATGGGCTTAACGTGCGCAATGGACCAGGGATCGAATTTGCCATTGTCGACCAGTTAGCGATCAGCCAGACAGTCGAAATTGTGGCCGAAGTGGAAGACCACAGTTGGAAACAGATTGTACAGCCCATACAGGGTTGGGTCAGTGCGGACTATCTCCGGATTGGTGAGTGAATCATGTGGATATAATTCGAAGGCCGAGGATTAACAAATGCCAGGTGGCAGACCACGAGCGATTGACAATAACCAGTGACGATAGCAGATGCCCGCCAGGCTGCTTTCATCGTTGCATATAGATAAATTAGGCAGAGAAACCACTTATGACGAAACCAGAAGAATCATTTGAATCACTCTTCGACCCAGATAGCAACCTAGCCGACGACGAAGCGCCGATCCGTACCCGGCGCGCCCCCGTTGTGCCGCGCGACGATAGCGGCCTCGTCTCGACCAGTGCCATCATCGAACGTGCGGTGCTGGTCGGCGTGGAACTCAACTCATCACCCGGCCTGTTAACCCTGGAAGACTCGTTGGCCGAACTCGCCCTGCTCGCCGATACGGCTGGGCTAGTCGTAGTAGGGCAGTTGACGCAGCGCTTGAACAGGCCCGAACCGTCGACGCTGATCGGCTCGGGTAAG
>JBBRVA010000753.1:0-4306 GCA_038247295.1 Caldilineales bacterium
CGAGGTCCAACAGGTGATCGAAGGCATGAGTGGCGTCCACCAACTCATGGCGCAATTACTTTATGGCAGCGGGATGCGTTTAATGGAAGGTTTGCGCCTGCGCGTTAAAGACATCGAATTTGCCCACCACCAAATCCTGGTGCGTGACACCAAGGGCAATGAAGACCGGGTTACCATGCTGCCTCAGCGCGTGATCCCCGCCTTACAAACTCATTTGACAAGCATCAAGCTGTTGCACAGCGAAGACCTGATCAAAGGCAATGGTGAAGTCTATCTGCCCTACGCCCTGGCGCGTAAATATCCCAGCGCCGCCCGCGAATGGCTGTGGCAATATGTTTTTCCCGCCGACCGGCTCTCCGTTGACCCACGCAGCAATGCGGTACGCCGCCATCACGCAGATGAAAGCGGTCTACAAAAAGCTGTCCGGCGCGCAGCGCAAGCAACGAGTATCAATAAACATGTCACGCCGCACACCTTTCGCCATTCGTTCGCTACGCACCTCCTCGAAGCCAACTATGATATCCGCACGGTCCAGGAGCTTCTTGGCCACAAGGCCTGCCCTGAGTCTGTCGAAGGGATGTCAAGACGACACAAATCTACACCCATGTGCTCAACAAAGGTCCGCTCGGTGTGCGCAGTCCGCTAGATTAGGGACAGGATGAATGAATTCACCCTCTGGTAGGGGAAACCCGCTAAAGCGAGTTAGAGCGGCAGTGCGTTTCAACGCACTTTGTGTGCCAGGCGGGGATTTTAATCCCTGCCTGATAACGGGTCACTTGCTTGCGTCATTCGATTCGAGCACGTGCCAGGGCTAACCACACGCTTTTATCCACCCAACTTACCCCACCACCGCACCAATGCCTTCCGCCCAGGCCAACAACCCTTCATCGGCGCCAAAGCGCGCCACCAGTTGCAAGCCAAGCGGCAGGCCATTGGCGGCAACGCCGGCCGGTACGGTCAGGGCCGGCAAACCGGCGTGCGTCCAGGGCAGATTCATATTCGGATCACCGGTGATGTGAATGCCAGCCGGGGCGGGGCCGAGGGCGGGCGGGCAGATCCACAAATCGATATTTTCCTGGTCCATCGTGGCTTGCAGCTGGGCGCGCAGTTGCAGACAACTCGCCCGCCCGGCGGCCAACTCGTCGGCGTCTACCGTCTTGCCAATCTCGATGATCTCGGCGGTGCGCGGGCGGTAAAGCGCAGCGTGTTCAGCGTAGATGGCGGCATGTTCCTGCGCAAATTCGGCAAAACACATACGCCGGTGCCGGTCGTTAATTTCGGTGATATTTGCCAGCACAGGGATACGTTTGACCGCGTAGCCAGCGGCCTGCAATTTCGTTACGGTGTGCTCAAAAGCCGTCATCGCCGCTGGCTCGGTTTGGGCCAGGTAGGGTCCGGCAGGAATGCCGAGCACGGGTAAGTGAGCGGGCGCGGGTTGCGGCTGCCAGTCGTGACAGAGCACCGCCGCGGCCAGTGCCATGCCGGCCACATCCTGGGTAAAGAGACCGACGTGGTCGGCGCTGCGCGAAAAGTAGACCAGTCCCGGCGTGGCGATGCGGTCATAGCTGGGCTTAAAGCCGACAATGCCGCAGAAGGCCGCCGGCCGGATCACCGAGCCAATCGTCTGCGTACCCAGTGCCAGTGTGCAGAGTCCCGCCGCCACCGCCGCCGCCGAGCCACTGCTCGATCCGCCGGGCGTGTGCGCCAGGTTGTGTGGATTGCGCGTGGGGCCGGGTTCAAAGAAGGCGAATTCGGTGGTCACGGTCTTGCCGACGATCAGCGCACCGGCGGCGCGCAATTGTTGGACACAAGTGGCTTCCGGGCCAGCAAACAGTTCGGGTGGCACCTGTGAACCGGCGCGCGTCACAAAGCCATCGACATGAAAGATATCTTTGACGCCGACCAACGCGCCGTAGAGCGGTGGGCGGGCGGCGGGGTCGGGAAAACGTTCACGTAGAGCGGCCAACTCACGGCGCAGGCGCGCCATGCGCTTCGGCTCGGGCAGCAATGCCTGCACGCGCGCGTCGAACGTATCGATGCGCGCCGCGATCTGGTCCAGATAGAGCGAAAAGCTGTGTTGGCCCTGGCGCAAGCTGGCGACCGTGGCGGCTAGGGGGGCGGCATTGGTGTATAGGTTACTGGGTGTTTGGGTCACGGTTGCGCGGTCTCCTCGGGTTGGGCGATCAGTTGGCGCAGATCGGCTTCGCTCAAAACGGGGATGGCGAGGCTTTGCGCCTTGGTCAACTTGCTGCCGGCATTTCCCCCGGCCACTAGATAGCTGGTCTTGCTGCTGACGCTGCTGGCGACTTTGCCACCGTGCGCCTTGATCAGATCGTGCGCGCCGTCACGGCTCAGGCTGGGCAGCGTGCCGGTGACGACAAAGGTGCGCCCAGCCAGCGGCAAGGCTGCGGCGGCAGGCATAGGCGCGCGTTCTTCGGCGATGCGCACACCGGCGGCGGAAAACGCGTCGATCAAAGCGCGGTTGGGGTCGAGCGCAAAATATTTGGCCACACTCGCGGCGATGCGTGGGCCAATACCCTCGATTTCATTCAATTCTTCGACCGAGGCCTGCATCACGTCGTAGAGGCTGGCGTAGCGCTGCATCAGCAGCTCTGCCACCGTGTTGCCCACAAAACGGATGCCCAGCCCGGTCAACAGGCGATGCACGGGCCGCGTCTTGCTCGCTTCGATGCCGGCGCGCAAATTGTCCAGTCGCTTCTCTTTGTAGCCTTCTAGTTGACCGATCTCCGCCCAGGGTAGGGTGTAGATATCGGCCAGGTCGTGGATAAAACCTTTCTGCACAAAGAGTTCGGCCTGTTTAAAACCAAAACTCTCGATGTCCATCGCCCCGCGGCCCACAAAGTGCTCGACGGCGCGCACCAATTGCGCGGGACAGGCATTGTTGATGCAATAAGTGGCGGCTTCCTCGGGCGCACGCATCAAGGGTTGCTGACAAGTGGGGCAAACGGCTGGCATCTGCCAGACTTGTTCGCTGCCGTCGCGCAGTTCGATCAGCGGGCGCAACACCTTGGGGATCACTTCACCGGCGCGCTTGACTAGCACTTGATCGCCGACGCGGATATCCAGATCACGGATATAATCCTCATTGTGCAAGGTTGCCGCGCGCACGATCACGCCCGTAATCTGCACCGGTTCGAGCACGGCGTTGGGGGTGATCACACCGGTGCGTCCAACGTTGACGACGATGTCGAGCAGTTTGGTCACCGCTTCGACCCCAGCATATTTGTACGCCAGCGCCCAGCGCGGATCCTTGCCCGTATAGCCGAGCAGGGTTTGCAGTTCCAATCCATCGACCTTGACCACCAGGCCATCGACTTCGTAGGGCAGATCAAAGCGGCGCACGCCAAAGTCACGCGCATAGGTGACGAGCGCCGCGAAATCATCATCAACAAAACAGGCAATGTCGGGGCAGACGGGCAACCCCAACGCTTTCAGATAGGCCAAACTGTCGGCATGGGTAGTGGGCGGATTGTCTTCACCCTCCAGGATCATGATACTGTAAACCCACAATCTGAGCGGCCGCGTGGCCGAGATCGCACTGTCCAACTGGCGTAAACTGCCAGCCGCAAAGTTGCGTGGGTTGGCATAAATGCGTTCCCCTTGCTCTTCCTGGCGACGATTGAAAGCTTCAAAGTCGGCCTTGTCCACATACGCTTCGCCGCGCACGACCAGGCGCGCCGGGGGCTTGCGTCCTCCTTCACCATCGCTGCCCAAGTGCAAGGGCAAGCGGCGCACGGTGCGCAGATTGGGGGTAATATTTTCGCCATATTCGCCATCGCCGCGCGTGGCGCCGAGCACAAAACGACCATTTTCATAATGCAAGACAACGGTCAGGCCGTCAAATTTTGGCTCGACGACGTAGGATAATTCCGTGCGCCGGGCGGCGGGCAAAAAACGTTTGACACGATCACGCCAGGCGCCCAAATCTTCCTCGCGAAAGCCGTTGGCCAAACTGAGGGTAGGCAGCGGATGGCGCACCTTTTCAAAGCGATCGGAGACGATGCCACCCACACGCACCGTCGGGCTGTCATCGCTGCGCAAGTCGGGATGAGCCGCCTCTAACGCCTGCAATTCGCGAAAGAGGGCGTCGAATTCCTGGTCACTAATCAGTGGCTCATCAAGCTGATAGTAGCGATATTGGTGATAAGCGACCGCTTTGCGCAGTCGTTCAACGTGTACGGCCGGGTCAATTGATTCAGTTGAAGTGGGAAGAGAGAGTTCGCTCATGCTAAGTAGTAAATAGTAATTGGTGATTGGTAATTTGGTAAGTCGTAAATCGTAAATC
>JBBRVA010000754.1:0-4306 GCA_038247295.1 Caldilineales bacterium
GCCGCACGCGCCCTGAGTCTGCACGAATTTCGGGGTAAACGCATTGTTGAATGGCTGATCATGCTGCCCATCCTTGTACCCAGCTTGGTTGTGGTGATGGGCATCCACATCCTTTTCATCCGCTATGGCCTGGCTGATACTTTTATCGGCGTTGTCCTCGTCCACTTGATCCCGGCGCTGCCCTACTTTGTGCTGGTCATGAGCGGTATCTTTGCCAATTATGGTGTCGAATTAGAAGAGACGGCGCGTACGCTGGGCGCTGGACCCTGGCGTACTTTTTGGTATATTACGCTGCCCGCCATCTTGCCTGGCCTGACAGTGGCCGCGCTTTTTACCTTTCTGGTTTCGTGGAGTCAGTATATCACCACTGTACTGATCGGCGGCGGGCGCATTGTCACCTTACCGATGGTGCTCTTTCCCTTTATCAGCGCGGCCAACCATCCCAACGCCGCTGCGGTTAGCATCGTCTTTATTTTACCGGCTATTCTTGTCTTGTTGCTCACGGCGCGCACTCTAGGCCGGGATACCAATGCAATGGGCGGGCTGGGGCGCTTATGACGGCGGTGAATTTGCTCCAGTTGACCAAACGTTATGGCGCCGTGACTGCTGTCAATGAGCTTGATCTTGCGGTTGCCTCTGGCGAACTGGTCGCGCTGCTTGGTCCTTCTGGCTGTGGCAAAACCACGACCATGCGTATGATCGCTGGTCTCCTCGAACCAACCGCGGGTGATGTGCGTTTTGATGACAAGTCGATGTTGACAGTGCCGGCTGAGCGCCGTGGCGCCGTGATGGTCTTCCAGAAACATCTGCTCTTTCCGACCATGGACGTGGCGCAGAATGTCGGTTTTGGCCTAAAGATGCGCGGTGTCGATGCCCGCGCAATTGCCCAACGGGTGAGTGCAATGTTGGAACTTGTGCGCTTACCCGGCTTTGAAAAACGGCGTGCGCATCAGTTATCCGGTGGTCAACAACAGCGGGTTGCCCTGGCCCGCGCCCTGGTCGTGCAGCCGCGTCTGCTCTTGCTCGATGAGCCATTGGCCAACCTTGACGCGAACTTGCGGCTGGAGATGCGCGAACTGATTGGCCGTATCCAACGCGAGCTAAAGATCACCACGATCTTCGTCACGCACGATCAAGAAGAAGCGGTGATGTTGGCGGATCGGGTCGCATTGATGTTCGATGGCGTCTTGCAGCAATATGATCAGCCGCGCGCTTTCTATGAACGACCGCGCACCGTCCAAATTGCGCGCTTCTTCCGCAACGACAATATTATTGCCGGTCTAAAACGGGGGGATCGAGTGACAACCGCTGTTGGTGAATTTCGTATCGATATAGATAAGGTGACGCAACCGGATGGCCCGGTTCTGCTCAGCGTGCGCCCTGAGGAAATTCAATTGGCGGCTGCGACGGGTGATAATCGGGTCCATCTGCCTGTAGTCTCCAGCATCTATATGGGCGCGTACACTCAGGTGCAACTCCAGGTAGGCGATAAACTCTGGCAGGCGCATGGCCCGGCCGATTTGTGCGTCCAGCCGGGTGAGATGATCGCTGTTCGTCTACCCCCGGCGCGCATCTGGCTATTATCTACGTTGTAAGCCATTTGCTTTATGCTAAGTCTATAACTTGTGTATAATGGAGTTGTTAGTGGCTTATAGCAATATGAAGGCGATAGATGTTGATATGGAGGTAAAGATGGTTCAATTAACCATGCAAATCTCAAACGACTTAGCTGCACGTGTAAAACCAATCCGTGAGTGGCTTCCAATTGTACTAGAATTGAGCCTTGTCGGTTTTAAGACGTCGGCTACAGAGACGGCCACTGAGATCATCGAGTTCTTATCAACAGATCCATCACCAGATATGGTGCTTGCCTATCATGTGTCTGAACGTGCACAGACGCGATTACAGCGATTGTTAGCTCTAAATGAGGCTGGCATACTAAGCGAACCTGAGCAACGTGAATTGGATGAACTGGAAAAAATTGAGCACATTATGATCATGCTCAAGGCTCAGATAGCTGAACAGGTGCAACTGAGCCGATAATGTAGCATTGGCCTGTCTGCGTTGTAATCGTAACAAAGGACCAAACGTGGGTTCTTTTGATCCGCTCACTGGTCTGCTAACCCCTTTCTTTAACCCGCGTGTTCATCAGTGGTCGGAACACTTTGAATGCTGGGACGCCGAGATTCTTCCAATAACACCGGAAGCACGGGTAACAGTAAAAATTCTGCGTTTCAATGATGAAAACCGGATATCCGAACGAAAGCAATTATTAGAGCGTAATCTCTTTTGGTAAGGCTGATGTAGGGAACGCGCTGTCCTGCCGAAGCTGCAAATGTAGGTTTTGCGTTGGTTGCGAAGACGCGGTTTTATCGCGTATAATAAAGCACCTTCGTTGTCTACACAGTAAACGAGATTTGTTGACTTGCTTGGGTAGCCTTTAAAATGCTAACCTGGCACTAGCTGATAGAGGTTTTATGACAACCTATGAAGAGGAGGATGGTGTGAGTAACTCAGTCATCGCAAGAGTGGTTGAGCAAATGGAGACACTACCACTCGATTTGCAGCAGATGGTGTTAGAATTTGTACAATCGTTACAAAATGCACCTCTACGCGGAACACCAGGCAAACAATTGCTGCAATTTGCCGGCTTTATCCCAACAGACGAACTAAACTTGATGCATGGCGCAATTTCAACAGGCTGTGAACTGGTCAATCTGAATGAGTGGTAAATACTTGTTGGACACCGGCATTGTCATTGCGCTCTTTGCGAATGAACGGACGGTAGTCGAGCAAATTGAAGACGCCGAAGAGATTTTTATTCCCAGCATTGTCATCGGCGAACTGTACTATGGAGCGCGCAAATCTGGCCGCGTGCGCGAAAATGTGGCGCGCGTGGAACTATTTGCCGAAGCCAATGTCGTTCTGCTGTGTGATAATGAAACAAGTCGTTGGTATGGCGTCGTCAAAGATCTGTTGCGCCAAAAAGGCAGCATGATCCCTGAGAATGATGTCTGGATTGCAGCCCTGGCTCTGCGGCAAGGCTTAGTATTAGTCACACGCGATAGCAATTTCGATGCCGTGACAAATCTGAAAACGGTAAGTTGGTGAGGCGGTGACCGCCGACGAACGACCAATGACGAACGACGATGGATTATAGTTCACTCTGCCCAGGTTGTTACCCGTTTTAGAAATCTACTTTTCTCCCCCAGTACGCGTATTCAAAAAGTTGTTGTAATTCTTCTGTTTCCGGCATGCGCGGTGCAGCAAGAATCCCGTTGTCGATCTCGGCGTTGGGCACAATCTTTGCGAGCGCTGCCATAAAATCCTCTTCCCCAATGTCCAACTCACCAACGGTGGTGGGTTGCTCAACCCTGTGTTCTAAGTGGCGAATTTCCTCTACGAGCACGGCGGTTGCTATCGTTTCGTCGCGGCTGTCCGTCAGCCCAATAAAACGCGCAATGTCACCATAACGGCTCAAGCCACCCCGTGCGGTAAACTCCATGGTGTAAGGCAGAAAGAGACCTACGGTGCGCCCGTGTGGCACTTTAAAATAGGCGCCAAAACTGTGGCCCATCGCATGGGCTAACCCCGCATAAGAATTACCAAAGCCGAGCCCAGCAATGGTCGCGGCGTTGGCCATCCGTTCGCGCGCTTCAGGGTCATCGGCGCCATTCGCAACGGCCCGCGGCAGATAGTATAAAACCAGTTGCACTGCTTTTAGACAGAGCCCATCACAAAAGTCGTTGCGAAAATTGTTGGTGTAGCCCTCAATCGCATGGGTTAAAACATCAATGCCCGTGTCGGCTGTAATTTTGGCCGGCAAATTTTGGGTTAAAATTGGATCGACAATTGCAATCGTTGGCATCAGTTCGCGGTTGCCCAGGCCCAGCTTGCGTTTTTGCGCCAGGTCGGTCAGCACCACCATCCAGGTGGCTTCACTGCCCGTACCACTCGTGGTCGGGATCGCGATCAACTTCGTCTTATGCAAACCGAGACGGAACGTTGGGCTAATTGCCTCTGCTTCGATATCGGGTCGCTCGTACAGCGCCCACATCGCCTTGGCGGCATCCAACGCGCTGCCACCGCCCAGCCCAATAATCCAATCTGGTTGTAGATTCCGCAGCACTTCGGCGCCCTGTTGCACGGTTTGCAAACTGGGTTCGGGTTCCACTTCGGCGAAGACCGTGCTCGCGATGCCAGCCTTTTGCAAATGGTGCTGGATCCGGTCGGTAAAGCCCAACTTGTGCAGCACGGGGTCGGTGACAATCAGGGCTTTTTGGCCAGGCAATTCTTCCAGATAACC
>JBBRVA010000755.1:0-4302 GCA_038247295.1 Caldilineales bacterium
AGATAAGACTGGCCATCGCCAGTTTATGGCGGCGAAAACGGCGCCAAGCACGCAGGCTCAACGACTCGCCCGCTTTCGTGCGCG
Organism: Caldilineales bacterium; assembly: GCA_038247295.1. Classification (GTDB taxonomy): domain Bacteria; phylum Chloroflexota; class Anaerolineae; order Caldilineales; family Caldilineaceae; genus JAPLGZ01. The sequence goes on from JBBRVA010000755.1 coordinate 85, forward strand.
GCAAGGCTGCGTTATGGCCAGCCAACAACAGAGATTGTTGTGTCATGGGTACCGCTCCCCAGGTGAAAAGATGCCAACGCCTGCCTATAACAGCAACCGTCAATTTCAGTCATACCGAATCCGTGGGTCGGCCAGACCATAAGCCAGGTCGGCAATCAGATTGCTCAGGAGCACGACCACAGCCGTCATCAGAACGCCGCCCATGAGCAAGGGATAATCCAGCCCCCTGGTCGCCCGGATCATCGTCAACCCAATGCCGGGGTAGTTGAAGACCGTCTCGATCAAGACCGAGCCGCCCACCAGGGCCGGAATGCGTAAGCCCAGAATCGTGATCACAGGCAAGAGCGCGTTACGAAAGGCGTGACGCACAAGGACGGCGCGCTCGCGCAAACCTTTGGCGCGCGCCGTGGTTACATATTCCTGATGCAGCACTTCCAGCATGCTCGAACGCGTGTAGCGCATGAGCCCAGCCAGCGTTTCGTACGTCAGCGCCAGCACGGGTAGGATCATGTGCTGTAGATGGTCGCCCCACGTCGTGACACCAGGCGACGAGATGCCACCGGTGGGCAACAGTTGCAGTTTGAGCGCAACGACATAAATTAGCAGCAACCCCAAGAAGAAACCGGGCATGGCCGTGCCACTAAAGGCAAAGGCGGTCAGCGCGTAGTCGAGCCGCGAATAGGGGCGCAGCGCCGACAACATGCCCAGCAGAATGCCGCCCACGGTCGAGATCAACAGCGCCAGACCGACCAGGCCAATTGTATTGCGCAAACCCTGGCCAATCAGTTGCGTCACGGGCAGCCGAAAAAGGATCGAGTTGCCCAAGTTGCCGCGCAGCGCCTCGCGTAGCCAGATCACATAGCGCACCACAACGGGCTGATTCAGCCCCAGCGCCTCGCGTCGCGCATCCAGATCGGCCTTGGTCAAGTTGCGAAACTCTTCCGGCGTGATCAGGGCCGAAACGGGATCGCCGGGCGCCAAGGCATAGACACCATAGTTGATCACCGTTATGCCAAAGAGCAACGGAATCATCCAGAAGAGACGGCGTAAGATGTAACGGGACATTGGTGTAACCCCTTATGCTGACAAGGTGACAGGCTTTCCCTGAGCTTGCCGAAGGGATGACAAGATGACATTGGGAGACCCTTTGTCATCTTGTCATCCTATCATCATCCGACCGCAGGTCGGCGTCATCCTCCCTACGCTTCCACCGTAAGATTCTCCCACTGCCAGTCGTTGCGGGTCCACAGGGCGTAGACCGGGTTCAGGCCGCCTTTGACCTTCTTGTTGATGATCCAGATGCCAGGGGTGCGCGCAATCGGGATGACGCTAACCGTTTCGGAGCCTAGCGCTTGCAGGCGATAGATGCCCTGCTTAATCTCTTCGGGGTCCTCGGAAAGGCTGATTTTGTTGACAACTTCCTTGGCTTCAGGCACATCCACAAAGGGGAACTTGTCCGGCGCATTCAGATAATAGTTGGCGCCGTCGCTTGGATCCGCGCCCCAGACCTGGCCGCTAAAGAGAACATCGGTGCCGTCGGGCTCCAACTGCACATTGCCATAGTCGGCGCCAACGACCTGATACTCCAATTCGATGCCCACTTCTTGCCAATAGCCTAATGCCAGTGAGAAGAGTGCTTCCGAATTGGGATCGATCGATTCCACCATAAAGCGCAGTTTGCGGCTGGAATCCCAGCCAGCTTCGGCAAGCAAGGCTTTGGCTTTGTCTGGATCGTAGGTGTATTGCGGTACATCAGGACCGACGCCATAGCCGCCATATTCAAAGATTGCACCGGGGACTGTCGTTGCACCGTGATAGAAGCTATCGACCAGCGCCTGGCGATCGAGCGCCCACCACATGGCCTGGCGCACTTTCTGATCAATCGTGTTTTGATTCAAGAAGAAAGCCGTGTTGGCCAAACCCGAGTTGAGCAAAATGTCGATATGGGTCATCTCCTTGAAGCGTGGATATTCACTGGGTGGGATGGTACCGACATGACATTCGCCACTTTCCAGCGCCGCGGCCTGGGCCTGGCCATCCGTATAGGCGGTATAGATGAGCTTATCCAACTGAATCGGGGCGCGGTAGTAATCTTCGTTGCGCGCAAATTCGATGAATTGATCGGGCACATATTGGGTCACTTTGAAGGGCCCCGTGCCGATGCCCTCTTCCAACGCCCAGGTGGTCTTGCAAAGCCCCTCTTCGGGTAAGAGTTCGTCTAGTGGTCGGTCGCTCAGTAGGTGTTTTGGGGTCATGACATAGGAAGCGATCGTGCTGAGGAAGGGGTTGCGGTACGGTTGCGTCAGCTCAAAGGTTACAGTGAAGTCATCAACCTTTTGGATACCCGTGATCTCTTCCGCTGCGCCATCGTGATACTCTGTAAAGCCGACGACCATGGTCTGCAAGTTCTGTGAATCGGTCCAGAGCGAATCCTTGTGTCCTACAATGAGAAAGGTGAAGACGACATCATCGGCCGTGAAAGGCGCGCCGTCATGCCATGTGACGCCTTTGCGCAGGGTAAAGGTACAAATATTGCCGTCGAAGGCCCAACTCTCGGCTAGGTCGGAGAGGAAATCGCTATAGTCATTGTTCCATTGGATCAGGCCGCTGTAGGCCAACCGGCGCTGATAGACATCTTGGGTGCCGGCATAGTTCCACGGCACACAAAAATTGCCGTAGGTGGTCTTCTGGGGGTAGCCAAAGACAAGGGTGCCGCCACCGGTGCTTTGTGTGGCAGCAGCGCCTTCTGCCGCTGCTGGTTGCGCGGCCGGTGCCGCGCCTGGTGCGGTTGGCACACAAGCTGCCAGTAGACTGGCGCCGGTGCCCAGGGCGGCGACATGCATAAATTCGCGACGGGTCAATTGTTTAGCCATGACGAGGTATCTCCTTTTGATGAAAGAAAGTGGATATCAGAAGAGGGATTGCCGACAAGTCAGGTGAAATTCTAGTGAAACTATCAGATTGTCCTACAATGTTAGAATATACAAATCTTGGTCATCTGTCAAGTCTATAAATTAGCACTAATTTCTTGATCCCAAGCGTGATGAGTTATGCGCGTGGATGCTAAGCAAGCCATTGCCCGAACTATTGCGCAACGTCAATCGAAACCGCGTTGATCTGGTTGTCGTGCGCCTGCCAGGGGGAACCAGCACTATTCGAGTCGTAGACCAGCAGCAACTGCCCCGGCGCGACCTCGCGTAAGCCGCTGTAACAAGTGCTGCTGCCGCTAAAGACCGTGGTCGGTTTGCTCCAGGCGTAGCCGCTGCCATCCAGGCTAAACATAATATCCAAGGTGGGCCGCCCAAAGCTACACGCCAACAGCCCATTGCTCATCAAGCAGAGGTCGGGGTCGACGCTGTAAACGCCCAGGTTCTCTGGCTGGCTCCAAGTCAAACCGTTGTCCAGCGAACGAGCTTGATAGAGCGGATATTTGCGCTCCATGCCGCCACCGGTGCGCATGATGGTGAGCAGGCTGCCATCGGCAACACGCGCCAGGACAGGTTCACAGAAACCCTCACCGGCGATGGCGGCGGCATAGGCGATGATGCTGACAAAGTCCCAGGTGCCGCCCTCATCCTGGGAACGCACAAGCATACAGTTATACTTTTCCTGCCCAGCCAGATGGCCGTAGAGCGTGGCCAGCAGTGTGCCATCCGGCTCGCACAGCACCGTGCGGTCAAGCGCCATGCCGCCTACGCTTGCCGCGTTGGAGCGCGTTGCAGTAGGTAGACTGTGGATAAGATAGGGTTCTTCTGGCGTCCACACCCCGCGGCCAGCATCCCAATCGCTGTAGCGACCGGTAACCTGCCCTTCGCCTTCGCGCCATTGCAGGTAGCTAAACGAGCGGACACGATTATCGGCCAGGCGCACAGGAAAGCCGTAGCGATCCGGCATCGGGAACTCGCGCCAGGTCACGCCGCCGTCGGACGAGAGCCGCCCAGATGAGGCATTCGTCTGGGTTAGGGCATTGGTTTCATCATCGACTGTGGCGTTAAACTGGAGCAAGCTGCCATCCGGCATGCAAAAGAGGCGCGGAAACCAGTGGCGACGACCCGGCGGTGAGATGCGACGGGATGGGTGGATTGTGAGCTTTGGGTTCATAGTTGCTCTCTTGATTTTTGATTTACGATTTTTGATTTACGAAACAGCATCGTCTAGCCGTAGCTTCGTCAATCGTCGGGTACCCTTTGGGTGAAAAATCGTCAATTACTCTACCAT
>JBBRVA010000756.1:0-4291 GCA_038247295.1 Caldilineales bacterium
GCGACGATCCGAGTTACCTTCGCGCAGCACAGGGTTGACGGCACTGCCCAGCACTTTGGCATAGCGCGCCTGAATCGCCTTATCAGCCTCGGTGCGGAGTTCGGCTGGATAATCGGGGATGTCATAGCCCTGTGCTTGCAACTCTTGGATGGCCTCAACCAATTGGGGAATCGAGGCGCTGACGTTGGGTAGCTTGATAATGTTCGCTTCCGGTGTCTTGGCCAACTCGCCGAGCTCGGCGAGGGCATCGGGCTGTTTTTGGCTTGCCGTGAGCTTGTCGGGAAAGTTGGCAATGATACGGCCGGCCAACGAAATGTCGCTCGTCTCGACCACAACGCCAGCGGCGTCCATAAAGCGCTGAATAATCGGCAGCAACGAATAGGTGGCCAAGGCGGGGGCTTCATCGGTTAGGGTATAAATGATCTTTGGATTGTTTTGTGTCATGATCTTTCTTACCTGGGGTTGGACCAGCATTTACGATTGGGTAAATGGGGTGAGTAAAGGTGAGCAATAAAGGTAATGTAGTATACCGCAAAGTGTCAAAAGTGGTGCATTGGCGGCGTTTTGTTGGCAATATTCGGGCAGTGTCAAACAGAGATGAGCATAACAAACGGGGGCGTCGAATTCGATGCCCCCGTTCTTTAGCGTTCAACACCTCGAAGATTGGAGAACGGTCCATTGGGTGTGATGGTAATTGTCAGCATTTCAGGTTGGCTGCTCATATTTCCTCCTCGATTGAATCGCGCTTGATGGATTGAATCTGCGCCATTGACCCGCTTCCGCAAAGCGACGGTCCGCAGATATGCTTGATTTCAACCTGCTTACTCAATCCTAACGCGTTGATCGTGGCTTTGCAACTTTCGACTATGGGCTATGGCGAGTTGTGAATTGCGAGTTGCGAAAGTAGACAATCGCGGGTGCCCCTTGGGCGCGCAACTTGCCATTCGCAGACATAGTAGAAAACTTGATCCAGCGCCTATTCGGCTGGCGTAGGAACACCTTGCCCGATATAATCTAAAGCGCTTTATCGACGCGACGAAGGTAGTTACGTTGTAGGAAAGGAGATTTCAGCATGATCAACCAGAAACTGAATCGCCGGCGGTTGTTACACGCCGGCATGGTCGGCGGGATTGGATTGTTGGCGGCGGCCTGTTCGCCCCTGACCAGCGAAACTGTTCAGCAAAGCAGCACAAAAGCGCCGCTGGCGGCCAACCCCGTCGCTAGCACGGCGGCGACCAGCCAAGAAGTTGTGGCCAACATCACCAGCGCGGCCAGTCAATTTTTGAACGGGTTGACCGATCCACAACGCGCCACGGCCAGCTATGCGATCACCGACCCGGAATATTTGCGCTGGCATTGGACCACGACCAGCGGCTTCCCGCGCAATGGATTAGTGTTGCGCGACATGGATGCCACACAGCGCGAGCTTGCGCTGGCATTGTTACGGGCGAGCATCTCCGAGGCCGGTTTCCAAAAGTCGATGGACATCATCCAGTTGCAGCCCGAGGTCGGCGGCGATCCAGAAAACTATTATGTCACCGTTTTTGGCACGCCTGGCGACCCAACTTGGAGTTGGCGTTTTGAAGGCCACCACCTGTCACGCCGCTTCACGATCGCCGGCGACAAGGTTACGATCACGCCCTTTTTTCACGGCGTCTGGCCCACGGTCAGCGAAGCGGGCAAGGTCATTATGCAGCGCGAAGAGTGGGCGGCGCGTGAATTGGTGAGCTCGCTGGATGCAAATCTGCGCAGCCAAGTAATCTTCCAAGAACAATCGCTCACACGCCATGTCACCTGGAATGAAAACTATGTCCAGCCGCTGGAACCGGTGGGCGCGCCGCTCGCCGCGCTCAACAACGACCAACAGGCGTTGGCGATGGAGATCATCCAGGCGTGGATGGGTACACAGGGCGAGTCAATCGCCAAAATACACCTTGACCGCATTCAGGCGCACGGCATGGACAACATTCGCTTTGGCTGGGCTGGGTCGATGGAAGAGCGGCGTCCGCATTATTACCGCATTCAGGGGCCGTCATTCTTGTTGGAATATGACAACACACGCAACGGCAGCACCCACATTCATAGCGTCTGGCGCGTCTTCGATGAGGATTTTGGTCAGGGATTAGTTTAGAGCGCATGCCGCAGCTTTGGCTTCGCCGCATTGTCCACGCCGCCGGTCTGCTGCTGCTGGCGTGGATGATGAGCGATTTTCTGCTCAACCTGGAGAGTTATAGCGCCAATCGCACGCTGATGTTGCGTTCTGGTTCGGTGGGGCTACTCTTATTGGTGGCGTCCTTTGCCTGTACGCCGCTGGGCTGGCTGTTGCGTTGGCCGCGCATTGTGCAGGTGCGACGCGCCCTGGGCCTATACAGCTTTCTCTTTATCTGCATCCATCTTCTCGTCTATGCCTGGCTGGACAACAGCTTTATGCTCGACCTGATCGTGCGCGACCTGGGTGAACGACGGGCGATGAGCGTCGGACTGCTGGCCTTTGCCCTGCTGATCCCTCTGGCCATCACCTCGACCAACGGTTGGCAACGGCGGCTGGGCAAACGTTGGCGCATGTTACACCAACTGGTCTATCTGGCCCTGCCACTCAGCGTGCTCCATTACCTCTGGCTCGAGCGTGATTTCCAGCGTGCGGCGTGGCTCTATGCGGCGATTGTGGGCATCTTGTTGCTCTTGCGCCTCAATGTGATTCGCCAGCGCTTGCGCAAAGTGGCTTAGGAAGCGTCCAAGGGTGAGAGAGAGATTGGAGATTGACAGGGCACAATCTCCAATCTCTAATCTCTCTCTAGGTAACTGTTGTACAGGTAACCACTACAGCGCATATTCTGTCCACGTGCCCAGGCAACCGTGACCGCGGCGCACATGCAACACGCGCCGGGCCGGTTCGGCAATATAGCCAGAAATCGAGTGCATATTTGTAGCGCCGTGGCGGCAGATGGCGGCTGGCTCGCCGACATGATCAGCCAGCATGCGCTTGAGCGCCGCGACATCGATCTGGCCCCACTGGTCGTGGATCAGGTCGCGCATGCGGTCCAAACGTGGGCAAGAGTCGGGCAGCCAGTGGGTTTCGTGCGCGGCGAATTGATCAGTCAGGTAGTGGTTAGCGTGGACAATCTGATCAGCATGGGTGTCGGTGAAACGGGCAATGGCGGTGGGCCGCACTTCCACATCGGCAATCTGACCGTGACCGTCACAGAGCACCACATTGGCGGCCGAACAAGTGCGATGGTGCGCCAGCAGATCGATACAATCCGCCACATTGCGCTGTTCCAGCATCAGCCGTTTGAGCGGATAGTGAGGTAGCCCAGGCTGCCAGGGGCAATCGTAAAGCGCGTTGGCAAAATGGGCCACGCCATGTTCATTCATGCCCGAATAGCCAAGTTGACCAGCAAAGGTAAACATGAGCGCCCGCGGCCGGCCATCATTGGGCTGCACACGCAAAAGGATCGCCACGTCGGCATACTCTGTTTCCAAATCTTGATTTTGACCCGCCAACGTCTGCCCATCGGTCGTCGCCACACCGGTCAATGCAAAGGCGGTGCAACCGCCCTCGGTGGTGCGGCCAGCCTCGGCCCGGGCTTGACAGAGCACCGCTTCCTCAAAAGAAATGCCCGCACCATCGGCCAACCCGTGGATCTCGGTGACAAAAGCGGGGCTGAGCGCCTGCATATAGGGCAAGAGGGCCATCGCATTGCGGCAGAGCAGATCGCGCGGTTTGCCGGTCAAACGTTCCGTCAGGCGCAGGTAGCTTTCGATCAGCGGGGCCGTCTGCGCGCCGTGCTGATAACCGAGTTCGTAAGCATTGCCCGCGACCTCGACAAGCGGAAAGGTGTGGCCAATCATCGATGCGGCCCTGCTTTCGCATTTGATGGCTTCACACCGGGCATGTCCAACTGATGGGCCAACCGCAGCTCCGCTTCGGCCAATCGCCGAGAAACCATCACAAGTCTCATGGTCCCCTCCAATTTTGTTGGTTACGTACAGCAAAAAGCGTTCACAGAGCACACAGAGAAGGCACAGAGAGCACAGAGAAACAACAGAAAGGCTTTGCTTTTTCTCTGTGTCCTCTGTGCCTTCTCTGTGCTCTCTGTGTAACTGCTTTAGTGCCTATACCGGCGAGTCTTCCTGGAAAAGCGTGATCCCCATCGCCAAATATTTGTCGCGTTCGGCAGGCTTGGTGGCAGTACCCATCGCCAGGCGGATGTTCGTACCCTGTAATTGGGCGGCGACGTTGCGCATACAGTCGTCGACGTTTTGCAATGGATAATTCGGGTGGCCTTCC
>JBBRVA010000757.1:0-4281 GCA_038247295.1 Caldilineales bacterium
AAGGCGGCTTGACCCTATCAGTTCCTTTGAGCAGCCGTAAATGCGGATGTGCGCCACAGTATTGTAAGCGGGGGTCACGTTGATGACGGAAAGTGGGCTAACTTCAGATCAAGCGCTGCTGCGCGACTGTGCGGCGGGCGATAGCTATGCCTGGCAGCGTTTGCTGGATAAATATGAAGCGTTGATCTATTCCATTCCCCTCAACTATGGGCTGGCGCGCGAGGATGCCGCCGATATTGTCCAGATTACGTTTGCCGCCTTGTTGGCGCAGCTCAATTCGCTGCGGCCGGATAGCAATGTCGGCGGCTGGCTGGCGACGGTGGCCCGGCGGCACACCTGGCGCATCATCGCGCGCAAGAAGTGGACGCCCACGATGGAGTTTGACCCCGAAGCGACGGCAGCCCTCCTGCCCGAACGCACCTCTGCGATCACGCGCTGGGAAATGACAGAATGGCTACATGCTGGTTTGGGCTTGCTGGGCCAACGCTGTCGAGATTTGCTGACCGCGCTCTATCTGGAAGAACAAGAACCGTCTTATGTTGAAGTTGCGCAACGCCTGGGCCTGGCCGTCGGCAGTATTGGCGCGACGCGCGCGCGCTGTCTGCAAAGCTTGAAACAAATTCTGCAAGCTTGAAAATGATGTATTTTTCCGTCTAATTTGCGGCATATAGTATATAAGTCTCCTGGGCGAACTGATGGCATGGGGATTAGAGATTGGAGATTAGCTGCCTAATCTCTAATCCCTATGAATGAGCTGAGCTTTTTTGTTCTCTATAAGGTAGCAGACCCATGTCGGATCCCGTTGAACTCAACTTTGAACGCCTGTTAGATTGGGTGGAGGGGCGGCTACCGGCCCAGACAGCCGAGGCCATTGCGCAACAGATTGCCGCCAACCAAACCGCACAGGCCACGGTCGAATGGCTCCAAGCGTTTCGGCGTGTAAGTGGCCAGTTGGTGCTGACCGCGCCGCCACCCGCGGCGCGCCAGGAACTTATGCAACAATTTGCTGAATACGCGACGCGTCAACAGCAACCGCCGCTCTGGCGCCGGTTGCTGGCCGCGCTCCAGTTCGATAGCACCTTGCAACCGGCGCCGGCTGGCATGCGTTCGGGCGGGGGCAACATTGCCCGCCAGCTTGTCTATGCCAGCGACGATGCCGACATCATGCTCAACAGCCAGGCGCGCAAGACGGATCCGCGTTTCAATCTTTTTGGCGAGCTTTTGCCTAACCGTGCTGATTTGATGCCCGACGAATTTTGTGCGCAACTGCTCCAGAACGAGCGCGAGATTGCCATTGCCGTGCTCGATGATCTGGGTCAATTCAGCTTTGCAGGGCTGGCCCCTGGCGAGTATCAATTGATCCTGAGCAGCGCCAACCTTGAAATTGAACTTGCTTCTGTAAAGATATAAGTGAACATGCCATCTGCGATTACCCCTGATTTTGTCGATACACTGCTTGCCCTCCCCACCACCGAACAGCAAATTTCCACCTTGGCCGCGGCCCAATTGCTCACAACCGAAGGGTTGACAGGTTTGCTAGAGGTGGCGGATACATGGCTGGAAACCGATCCCGACAAGGCTTTTGCATTGGCTGGCTTGTGCCAATCGGCAGCCAGCCAGGCTGGTATGACCACAGTGCAGCCACGTGCCGCCTATCTGCGCGGTCAGCTCCACGCCATGCGCGGCGAGTTCGACCTGGCCCTGGCGATGATCGAAGCGGCGCGCACGGGCTATGATCAACTTGGCATGGCCTTGGAGAGTTTGCGCACGCATGTTGGCTTGATGCGGGTGCTGGGTGAAACGGGTCGTTACGGTGAAGCGCTAGACTTGGGCCAGCGTGTGCTGGACGGTATTGCCGATACCCAAACACCAGAACAGACCCTGCTGATGGCGCATGTGCAGCGCAACCGCAGCGTCTGTCTGGAACGGAGCGGGCGTTTTGCCGATGCGCTAATTGCCTTTGCTGCGGCCGAGCAACTCTACGCAACGTTGGGATTGGACGAACCGCTGGCCGATCTACGCATCAATCGCGGCCTCGTCTTGGTCCAAATGGGGCGTGTGCAGGAAGCACTAGCGTTATACGAAGCCGCCTTGCGGATCTATCAACAGCGTAATCTCCCCGTGGCTGAGGCCCAGACATTGCTCAATATCGGTGAAGGCCGTTTGTTGTTGGGCGATTATATGCTCAGCTTACAAAGTTTTGAGCAGGCCACCCAACTCCTCGATACCCTGGGCCAACTCGCCGATGCGCCGATTTTGTTGCGCCAGTTGGCGGATGCGTACTTGATGCTCAACTTAGCCAGCGACGCCCTAGATGCCTACCGCCGCGCTGATCAACAACTAGCCACCATGAACTTATTGCACGATCGTGGTTTATGTTTGTGGGGGATGGGCATGAGTTTGGCCGCCTTGCAGCGTTTAGATGAAGCCCAGCAAACATTGGCCGCCGCTGCCGCATTGTTCCGATCAATTGATAATATCCCTTTGCTGGTAGGTGTGATGTTGGAACAAGCGGCTTTGTTGAACGAAATTGGTGATGCAAGCCAGGCGCGCCAACTTGTCTTCCAGGCCAACCTATTGGTCAACACGGGCGACTGGCCGGTACAACGGGCGTACGCCCGTTTGCGCCAGGCCGATTTTTTACTGCCGGATGTTGCCGCGGTCGCGCCGCTGCTCCTGGAGGTCCAAGCGATCATCGCACCGCTCAATCTACCGCATCTACGGTATGGCCTCTATCAGCGTTTAGGTCATCTACGCCTTTTGCAAGGGGATGATGGTGCGGCGGAAGGCTATTTTCTGATGGCGATTGAGCAGATTGAACAATTACGAAGCACGCTCGCCCACGAGCGCTTACGCGTATCATTTTTAGCCGATAAGCTCACCGCCTACCAAGCACTGATGCAACTCTACCTGAATCGTGGCGATGAAGCGAGTGTCCGCGCCGCTTTTGCGATTTCCGAACAGGCTAAATCGCGCGCCCTGGCCGATCTGCTGGCTGGCATTGTGGGGGCGCAATTAGAATCGTCGCCCAATCCTTTCCTCGCCGCCCAATTGGACGCGCTGCAAGCCAATTTGAACGCGGTCTACAATGAACTACTTGGCCGTGAGTTCGAGGAAACAAGCGGCGCTAGCGATGAACCGCCCAGCGCGGATGTGCGCTCATCACGGATGGCGACCTTGCAAAGTCGGGCAACTGAATTAGAGCAGGCAATCGCACAACTGCGCTTGCGGCAGATGGCGGTCTCACCGCTCAGCTTTGCCGAGGATAGCGATGCATCCATCAGCGTAGATCATGCGCCAGCGCCCGATCTCATCAGCGATCTCACGCTACTCGTCTATCACTTGGTCGGTGCTGAGGTGATGGTCTTTGTCAACCATGCCGGTCGGGTGTACGCACTGCGTGCGCTGTGTACGGCAGACGAAATTCAGCGCTTTCTCGATCAACTAGCTGCCCAGTGGAGCCATCTGCGCGGCGGTCAGCGTTTTGTCGAGCGTCATCTGCATCAGTTGGAACGGTCGGCGCAGCGCGCTTTGCAGGCCCTTTACGCGCGCTTGATGGCGCCTGTGCTAGAATTGTTGGACTCTCTGATGCCGATGCCAGCCAATGCGCCGCGCAAGCTGGTCGTTGTACCGCACCGCCAACTCTATGGCGTACCCTTTCATGCGCTTTACGATGGGCAGCGCTACCTGGTCGATTTTTGCGAACTTTCCTATGCTTCCAGTGCAACGGTCTTTCAACTGTGCCAACAGCGCCACATTCCCGCCGCGGGGGCGGCCTGGGTGTTGGGCGTGGCCGACGCACGGATTCCGTCCGTAACCGACGAGACATCTCAGGTCTCTGCCCATCTGCGCCAACATTTTTGCCAAGTACATACTTGGCTCAACGACGCGGCGGTGCGCAAAAATTTGCCGGCGGCGACCGCCAATTGCGCGGTGCTACATCTCGCCTGTCATGGCCTTTTTCGTGATGATAATCCGCTTTTTTCTGCCCTCAAACTACACGATGGCTGGCTGACGGCGGCCGATGTGATGCAAATGACCTTCAACGGTACATTGGTAACCCTGAGCGCTTGCGAATCTGGCCGCAGCCAGGCGCTGGTCGTCGATGAGATTGTCGGGTTAAGCTATGCTTTTTTCAGTGCCGGTGCGGCGAGTCTTTTGGTCAGCCAATGGTTGGTGCATGATCAGGCGGCGACCTTGCTGATGGATGTCTGCTATCGCCAACTCAACGCCGGCGCCGATCTGGCCGCGGCGTTGCGCTTGGCCCAATTGGCTGTGAAG
>JBBRVA010000758.1:0-4277 GCA_038247295.1 Caldilineales bacterium
GAAAACGAACGGGCATTTTTACGGTTTGGCTTTGGCGATATGGGGCAATTGCCCGAACCAGGCGACGAGTTTATCGCCGATTATCGCATCGGCAACGGCACGCGCGGCAATGTCGGTCCGGATACGATTCATCACATTGTGCTAGGCAACGACAACACAGAGAGAGCCGTGACGCCTTTGATTACGCGGGTTTGGAACCCGTTGCTGGCGCAATCGGGCACCGATGCCGAACAGATTGAAGAGGTGCGCCTGCATGCGCCTTACGCCTTTCGCCGCCAAAAGGAACAATGCATCACGGCGGAAGATTACGCGGCGATGGCGATGCGCTACCCTGGCGTTTTACAGGCTGCGGCGCGCATCCGCTATGCCGGGCTATGGCACATCGCCGTGATTTATGTCCGGCGTGATAACTTCGAACTACTCAGTCCAGAATTTCGCACCCGGCTCAACGACTTCATGCAACGCTACCGTCAGGCTGGTTATGAACTTGCCTTTAGCGATCCCTATTTTATCCCCCTAGTGGTGGAGCTAAAGGTTTACCTCAAAGCCGGACAGCGGGCCTTCATTGTGCAAGCGGCATTGAACAAAGTATTGAGCAGCCAAACCAATGCGGATGGTTCTAAGGGTTTCTTTCATCCCGCCAACTTTGCTTTGGGTCAACCAGTCTATCGCAGCAACCTGGTCGCGCTGTTGATGGCGACCCCCGGCGTCGATCACGTTGAAGTCTTAAAGTTTGGGCGCGCCGACGGTGAGGCCAATGTCGCCGAAATCCCGATTGGCCCCTTAGAGCTGGCAGAATTACAAAATGACCCAACAAAACCCAATCGCGGCGTCCTCACGTTGGAGGTCATAGAAACCTATGAATAGGTTCGATCTGCGCCTTAGTCCCAACGAACCAGATCCCACGGCTGATCTGGCCCGTTCCAATCCCCCCAGCCTAGCGACGCTCGCCTATCGGGGTGGCAAATATCAGCCGACGATTGGGCGGATGCTGGCCAGTCTATCGACCCAAGATGCACTGGCGCGCCTCAACCGCGATGCCTACGACGATTGGTCGATTGCCTTGCTGCACGCGTGGGCCATTGTCACCGATGTGCTGGGCTTTTATCAAGAACGGATTACGAATGAAGGCTACATTCGCACCGCGGCCGAGCGCCGTTCCGTGCTGGCCCTGGCCGGCGCATTGGGCTATGACTGGCGGCCTGGTGTTGCGGCCAGCGTTGATCTGGCGCTGACAGTCGCGCCCGATGAGCAAGATCAGCCGCAGCAGGTAGTCGTCCCCAAGGGTAGTGCAGTGCAAAGCACCCCTGGTGAAGGGCAATTGCCGCAGATCTTTGAGACGAGTGCGGATGCGGAAGTCTGCACGGAATGGAATCTGCTCTTGCCCTTTGTGGGGCTGGCTGCCGCCGAAGCAGGCGCCAGTGAACCGCTCCTCACCGACATCACATCGATGCGCGTAGCCAATTATCGCAGCGACTTGCAAAAAGGGGATGTGATCCTCTTCGTCGACCAGGCCCCAGCCGCGCCTGGCCCCCAACCAACGTCGCCCTCAATCCCCCTATCAACAATAGTGCAACGCAATGGGGCGGACACCCTAGTTGCAGCGGGCGAAGGCACCGACGAAAATAGTGGCGATCCGCCACCACTCCCGGCAGCGTGGATATTGGGCACATTGACTGAGGTGGTAGCCGACCCTCAGAAATCATATACGGTTATTCGCTGGAACGTTGATGACCGCGTAGGCGCCGAAATTCGCCAGCCGGCACTCTATGTTTTTCGGCAAAAGGCGCTGCTCTTTGGTTATGCCCAAGGCGCTGTCTATTACGATGTGGAAGGCATCCCCGCCACGCCGTCACCCAATGGGGCCACGCCAACCGATAAAACAACGGGCGCCGGCCAAGGTACGACGCCGACGGGCAATCCGCCAGCCGGCAACAGGCAGCCAGCCGTTGTCGCCCTACCCATGCGCGCCACCGTCAGCCAAAGCGGCGGGCAAGGCAATCACAATCCGCCGGACGGTGCGACAGGGGCGGCGACGGGGGGGAACGCGACCAATGGCAACGTTAATCCTGGCGGCGCCGCGAATGGCTCGCCGGGCGGGGGTGGCGATCCATCCATCGCAGAGCCGCCGCCGCCCAGGCAGGCCCAATGGACGCCACGCACCCTCAGCCTGCCCAATCTGGATATTAATGCTTTTATCGTCAACGCCAAGGGGATTATCTTTGCGGGCACCAAACGTGATCTCTTTCGCTCGCTGGACAATGGCGATAGCTGGCAAGCCGTGGGCATCGACCCCGTCGGGCGCAACGTCACGGCGCTGGCCCTCAATGGTGATAAGCTGTTTGCCGGTTCCAGCACGGGTGGCATCTATCTTTCTTACGACAGCGGCGACAATTGGACGCCCGTCAGCGGTGATTCGGTCGCACCCGATGTCAAAGTAACCAAGGAGGCCGATGGGGAAACTTTCAAGGTCGATCCACCGCCAATCTTGCCCAAAGCGCCAGTTTTGGAACTCGAGTTTGGTAAAGATAAGGCCGGCAATGCGCTCCTCTATGCCGTCGCCGGCAAGGATCTATTCAGTTCTAGCGATGAAGGCAAGACCTGGGCTATCGTAGACCCTGACAAGCAACTGCCGCAAACGCAAAAACGCCCGAGCGCAGCCGATCAACGCGCCGCCATGCTTGCGGCAGCGCAAGCATTGTTGGTGCCACCGCAATGGAAGTGGTTGGAAAGAGTGGTGGCGCCACTCGCCAAAGGCGCCGGGTCCGCCAAGTGGTGGGGATTGGACATGTGGGACTTCCTGCGCGCCACTGTGCGCACGCCGCCGCCGGATGGTAACGCCGTGCGGGCGCTGGCGGTCTCTACAACAGGCAAAAAATCGACTGTTGTGGTAGGCACAGACACCGGTAAATTTACCCTCAAAGAGAAGACGCGGCGCTGGTTGGTGGCGACGGTGATTGTGCTTCTGGTTTTCTTGCAACAATTCTTGATCCACCACGGCAACTTGAGTGCAGTATCAGTCGAGCTAGCCGGCGCAGGCGTCCTGACAGCGCCGGCAACGATTGACACCGGGCAACCGGTGACTGCGACAACCGATCTCATCGCACAAGACACGCTGAGTTTTGGATCGCCCCTCACAGTTACCCAAAGGACCACCTATACGCTCAGAATGCTAGGCAATGGCACCCTGCGCGCAAGTGTCGACGAAAAGAAAAAGATGCTGGTTGCCAATGGCATTCTGCCGCTGAAAGGGTGGTTATCTGCGCCCAACCTACCCACGCAGACAGTCGAACTGCCGGCTGCGTTTACCACGTTTACCGCAACAGTGGGCACAACAGCCAGTCTCACCAACACTATCTTTGCGATAACGACGACAGAAGCAGCGGACGTACATCTAGCCCTAACCGCTACGGCAGTGGTAATACCCGCAACAGCCATTTGGCCGCCTGTGATCACATTGTCAAACGTTGAGTTCAAGGGTACAGTAGCCCCAGTTCCTGCAGTACCAGCCGATCCGCGCTTCCCGTGGCTGACCAACATCTGGGCGCAGGTCTCGGACCTGCTCCAGACAACGGTGATTGCCAGTTGGAATGCGATCAAGCTAGTCGTACTAAGTTTGTGGGCGGCGCTGCCCGACTGGATCAAAAATTTGTTGACCCCGATCAACGATTACCTGATCCAACCCGTAATCAAGTTTGTCGACACCTACTTGATCAACCCATTGCTCAACTATACCGCCGCAACGCTGCTCCAGATCTCTGCTATCATCCTGGCCGTCCTGGCACTGTTGTTGGCCTGGATCTATGCCGACCGCCAAATGAGCAACCGCAAGACCGTGCGCCTCACGGGACCCGTGAACGCGTTGGCCATCCATCCAAAGGGGCAGATCTTTGCCGGCACCGAAAAAGGTGTTTTCCGTTCTGTAGCGGACGACCCCAACGCGGCATGGTGGACCAAGGTGACGCGCGTGCTCATCCGCCGGGCATTCCCAGATGTACCAATGGAGCCGATCAATACGGGGTTGACCGCACTAGAAACTGATCCCCCACCAGACGTTCGCACGCTGGCATTTACCAACACCGGCGCGCTGATCGCCGGCACAGCCGACGGCCGCATCTTCCGCTTGTCTGACCCCAGCGCTGAACTCGATCCGAACATCAAGCCTGCTGCCACGACCACCACTGGCAATGCAGACGCTGGCGTCCAGCCGGCGCCGACCGCACCGCCTGATCCGACAACAGCGCCTGATCCGACGACACCGCCTGATCCCAATGCCA
>JBBRVA010000759.1:0-4270 GCA_038247295.1 Caldilineales bacterium
GCACCGGATGTGCGGATTCGCTGACGCAGTTGCTCGGTTATTTCCCAAGCGGGACTTATCTCGTGACAAATCTGTTGTTGTGTTGTTAAAGGAGAATCAATGATGCGCGAAGTCCTACCCGATATCGAACGTTGGCATGCCGCGGGCAAAGCCGTGGCGCTGGCGACGGTGGTCAAGGTCTATGGTTCGGCGCCGCGGCCACTGGGGGCCAAAATGGCTGTATCCGAAGCAGGCGAGATGGCCGGTTCCGTCAGCGGTGGTTGTGTCGAAGGCGCGGTGGTGCAAGAGGCGCTCGCTGTATTGGCAACCGGCCAGGCGCGCCTGGTGGAATATGGCATTGCCGACGAACTAGCCATCACAGTCGGCTTGGCCTGTGGCGGCAATATTCAGGTTTTTGTCGAGCCGATCAACTGGTGAGCGGATTTACGATTGACGATTTTTGATTGACGAAGCTATTTCGTTAACGAGACTACTTCGTAAATCATCAATCAAAAATCGTAAATCTAGGTGCATTTCAGTTTGTCTATGGCTTGCTGCTCACGTAAATACGTGATACAATCAAATATCAGGAGGATTTATGGAGACCCAAAATATTACACTTGCCATTCCCAAAAATGTATTGCGTAAGGCCAAACTGCTTGCAACGGAGCGGCATACGTCACTTTCTAGCTTGTTAACACAAATGATTGCAGATGTTGTTGACCGACAAGATCGTTATCATGCCGCGCGTGATCGACAAATTGCGTGGCTCGAACAAGGGCTTGATTTGGGTACGCAAGGCTCTATTGCTTGGCGGCGTGAGGAACTACATGAGCGATGAGCAGGTTTATCAATTCGTTGATACAAATATCCTGATCTACGCCTATGACGTAACGGCAGGTGACAAACATCAACAGGCACGCGCACTGCTGGCCAAGCTTTGGCAAACACAACTTGGTTGTATAAGTGTTCAAGTTATGCAGGAATTTTATGTGGTAGGTGTGCGCAAACTAACCCAGTTTTCATTGCTGTTACCACTCACGACCATTGTATCGGATTTGGCAACTTGGCGCGTTCATGCACCCAATGCGGAAGACGTGTTAGGTGCAATCCAACTCCATCAACGCTATCAAACCTCGTTTTGGGACGCGATGATTTTACACAGCGCCATCAAGCTTGACTGTGCGATTGTGTGGTCAGAAGATTTGAATACGGGCCAGTCCTTTCAACAGGTGCGTGTGCTCAATCCATTTCTAAGTTCATAAAGCCTACCGTCTCTGCTTTGTTTTTCCCTCCAAACGTGCTATAATTCCCCTAATATTTCATCCATTTTACGAATCTTGGGGCGAAATTTATGTCCACACAAACTATCGAACAACCCACGAAGCCTGTCCGTCTGACCAATAAAGAGGTCGCCGCGACGTTGGCGTTGGTGGCCGATATCTTGCAAATTCAGGATGCCAACCGCTTCCGCGTGATCGCCTATCAGAATGTGGCGGCGGCGATCAAGGAATTGGGCCAGAATATCAATGCTATGCGCGCCGAAGGCAATTTGCAGAAAATTCCCGGCCTGGGCGCGGGCATTGCTGCCTTGCTGCACGAATTGCTCGACACGGGCGTCGTCCAGGAATTTGAAATGCTCAAAGCGGAAGTGCCGCCCGGTGTGGTCGAGATGTTGCAAGTGCCCGACATGGGGCCGAAAAAGGTGCGCCGGCTTTGGCAAGAGGTGGGCGTGACCAGCGTCGACGAGTTGCGCGCTGCTGCCGAGGCCGGCAAATTGCGCACTTTAAAAGGCTTTGGCGAGAAAAGCGAACAGAAGATCCTCAAGGGTATCGAACTGTTGGCCAAGCGCGGTGATGAACGCACGCCGATAGGCGTGGCGCGACCGATGGCGATGGCGTTGGTCAATGGGTTGCGCACAGCATTGCCCGCCGACGCCATTCAACGCCTGGAGATCGGTGGCAGTTTGCGCCGCTGGCAAGAGACAATTGGCGATCTGGATCTGCTCTGCGTCAGCGATCAGCCGGCCTTGGTGATGGCGGCCTTTCAAACCCTGCCCCTGGTCAGCGATGTTACTCATGCCGGCGACACCAAGTCCAGCGTGATCTTGGGCAATGGTCTACAGGTGGATTTGCGCGTTGTCGAGGCGCAGCATTGGGGTGCGGCGCTGCAATATTTTACTGGCGGCAAAGAACATAATGTGCAAGTGCGCGACATCGCCTTGCGCCAGGGTTGGAGCCTGAATGAGTATTGTTTGACGGCCACCGGTGATGGCAAGGCGCCCGTTGGGGAACAAAAGTTTTTCGCAGAAGAAGCCGACCTCTATCGTTTCATCGGTTTGGACTGGATGCCGCCGGAATTACGCCAGAACCGCGGTGAGATTCAGGCGGCGCGTGAGCAGCGGCTGCCGCACCTGATTGAACTCGCCGACATTCGCGGCGAATTGCACGGTCACAGCACTTGGAGCGACGGCGCCGCGCCGATTGCCGAAATGGCCGCCGTGGCGCGCCAACGCGGCTACCAATACTGGAATGTGAGCGACCACAGCATTGGGCTGGGCATGGTCAACGGGCTGGATGGCGAACGCTTGCGGCAGCAAGCCTTGGAAATTAACGCATTGAACCAAGGCTGGCGGGATGCTGGTGTGGACTTCCAATTGCTGCGCGGGATAGAGTTGGAAATTTTGTCTGACGGTATGCTCGCCTTGCCCGATGCAGTATTGGCCGAATTGGACGTGGTCGTCGCCAGCATCCACAGTGGCTTGCGCCAGGATCGCGATACGATCACCGCCCGCTGCCTGGTCGCGGTGCGCAATCCACATGTCGATATTCTTGGTCACCCCACCGGCCGCCTGATCGGCGAGCGCCCACCGTCCGAACTGGACGTGGAGCAGGTCTTGCAAGCCTGTCTGGAAACGGGCACGGTAGTCGAGATCAACGCCCACCCCAGCCGCCTAGACTTGAGCGATGTCTACGCCCGGCGCGCGATCGAGCTGGGCTGCAAGCTGGCGATCAACAGTGACGCGCATGTGCTCAACGGTATGTCAATGATGGAATATGGCATCGGCGCTGCGCGCCGCGCCTGGGTCACCGCGGCCCACGTCGTTAATACACGGCCGGTCGACGAAATGCTGGCTATGCTTAAACAGGGAAACAGGGCTTCGACGTGAGCGACTCGACTGAGCTCGTCGAACATCTCAGCCGAACGGGACAGGTAGACAAGTAGATAGGTAGACAGGGAAACAAGGTGATACCTACCTACCTGTTTCCTTGTTTCCCTGTTTCCTTGTCTACCTATTTCCCTGTTTCCTTGTTTCCTTGTCTACCTATTTCCCTATCTACCTATCTACTCACCTCACCTACATCGGAGAAACCAATGGCCCAATCAAACGCAAAACCAAGCATGCTCAGCCGCTTGATCTGGGTGCTGATTTTTGTGCTCATTTTGGCGCTTGGCTTCGCGGCCTGGACGATCTATCAAAATGCTCAGGGTGGCCAGGCCAGCGAATCTGAATTGACCACCCCCGAAGCGGGTGGCTTGGTCGTCGCCACTGCGCTAACCACAGCCACGGTTGCCTTGACTGGTAATATTACCGCTACAACCGGTGTTGTAGCCGTCGCAAGTGCCCCCAGTTTGCAGCCTGGCCAGACCGTTGCCGCCAGTGGCGCGGCTGGTTTGCGGATGTACACCGAGCCGCAGCTAGGCTCATCGGTGATGGATGTCTATGGCGAAGGCGCACTCTTTACCATCGTCGAGCCCAGCGGTGAGTATGGCACATATCCTGTGGTCGATAATGAGCGCGAATGGTACCGTCTGCGCGCTGCCGATGGCCTGGTCGGTTGGGCGATCTTGGATGCCTTAACGCCCACCGCCGAAGCGCCAGTGGCGACGTCAACGCCGGCGGGGTGAGGGGTAAATGATAATTGGTAAATGGTAGTGTATGAATCAGCGTTGCAATTACCATTTACGATTTACGATTTACGACTTACCAAATTACCAATCACCAATTACTATTTACTACTTAGCATGAGCGAACTCTCTCTTCCCACTTCAACTGAATCAATTGACCCGGCCGTACACGTTGAACAACTGCGCAAAGCGGTCGCTGATCACCAATATCGCTACTATCAGCTTGATGAGCCACTGATTAGTGACCAGGAATTCGACGCGCTGTTTCGCGAATTGCAGGCGTTAGAGGCGGCTCATCCCGACTTGCGCAGCGATGACAGCCCGACGGTGCGTGTGGGTGGCATCGTCTCCGATCGCTTTGAAAAGGTGCGCCATCCGCTGC
>JBBRVA010000760.1:0-4246 GCA_038247295.1 Caldilineales bacterium
AACGAGCGTTTCTGGGTATATTATGGCAATTGTCGCAAGTGCGGTGTCGTCCAGATCACCAATGCGGAGAGCACGAGCGAGGCCAATGCGCTGGCAACGATGGCGGTACTGAGCCCCCAGCTTTCCGACAGCGAACCAATCGCCAGGTTGCCAAAGGGCGTAAAACCAAAAAAGGTGAGTGTGTAAAGGCTGAGGACGCGACCGCGCATCTCGTCGATAATGTGCGTTTGTAGCAGGGTGTTGAGCAACGTAAAGACACTCATGAAGCCTAGCCCCAACCCTAGCGCCAGCACCAACGCCACCGGATAGCTTGGGTTGACGGCAAAGAGACAGAGGATCAACGGGAAGGCGAGCGCGGCCGCACTGAGCCACTGCCCACGGTGCCCCCGATCGCCATAGCGGGCCACCAAAAATGCGCCTGTTACCGCGCCAATGCCAGACATCGCGTTGATGGCGCCAAACGCGCCGGCGCCCTGGTGCAATACTCGATCCACAAATGCGGGCAACACGGTGCTGTACGAAATGCCAAAGAGGCTAAAAAAGAGCGCCATCAGCAACAAGGCGCGCAATTCGGGTGCGCGCCGCACATAGGCCAGCCCGCTAGTCAACTGTTGCCAGCCGGACGCGACAGCCGGTTTGGCTATATGCGGCGGCAGACGCATGGCGAGCAGACCGGCGATCACGGCGATAAACGAGAGACCATTGATCAGAAAACACCAGCTTGCGCCCACCAACACCAACAGCAAACCACCAATCGCTGGCCCCACAATGCGGGCGCTATTAAAGGTGATCGAATTGAGCGCGATCGCGTTGGCCATATCCTCGTGCCCGACCATCTCTACCACAAAAGCCTGGCGCGCCGGCCCGTCAAAAGCATTGACAATCCCCACCCCCGCCGCTAGCGCCACCACATGCCAAACTTGCACCACCCCGGTAAAGTTGAGCGCAGCCAAGATCAGCGCCAGCGCCATCGCCCCAATCTGCGTGAGCACCAGCACCTGCCGCCGCGAGACGCGGTCAACCACAACACCGCCCCACGGTGTGATCAACATCGCCGGGATCGCGCCGGCAAAGCCGACAATGCCCAGCATTAATTCCGAACCGCTCAGTTCGTAAACCAGCCAGCCTTGGGCAATAATCTGCATCCAGGTGCCAATCGTCGAGATCAATTGGCCACTCATATAGAGCTGGTAATTGCGGTGTCGTAAGGCGGAAAATGTTTTGGGGATCCGAAACTGGCGGGCGCGCAGCGGGACAATCTCTGGTGGGATGTTGGGCGTACGCGGTGGTGTAATATCACTCATGAAGGTTATTCTTTCGTTTCGTCACTGATGATCGAGGCGATAAAAGCTGTGCGCAGCAACTGTAACGCTTGCATAACTACTGCGCGCTCCGCTTCGGTTAGTCCGGCTAGGGTTTGTGCCAAGTTCTCTTGTGCACTGGCGCGAACAGATGCCAGTAGCACTGCACCACTGGTTGTCAGCGTCAGGGTTATATAGCGGCGGTCGACGCGTGAAGTGGCACGGTGGAGCAGCTTACGGCCAACTAGCCCTGTCACCTGAGTGGACATAGAGGGCAGGGTTAGACCTACATGCTCGGCCACGGCAGACAGGGGCGCGCCAGGGTTGTGCTGCAGAAAGGCGAGCACACGGATTTGTAGAACAGACAGATCCGAGCCACGTTGGCGACGTACATGGCTACGAATCGTTTGCATTACCTCGGGGATTACTTCGATCAGTTCGTGGGCACATTCGTCGGCAGTTGGTAGCATAGATCGTGATCATTCGCGCTAAAAATTAGTTTGACACTCAAACTATAATCGAGCTGTCTGATTATGTCAATTGGCGAAAATGGACCCTATCTGCCAGCGACCGTGATCAAAAGCACCCACCACGTTATGTGGTGGGTGCTTCGTCAGCGTAAAAATGTCGCAATAAATTTGGCCAAGTCTATTTTTTCTTGCTGTCCCGGTTGCGCCAGTAGCGACCGTCGCGTATCAGCAATTGGTCGGCTTCTTCGGGACCCCACGAACCTGGTTCATATTGAGGCAGACGCAAGGGCTCCTTCTGTTTAGCGGCCTTCTTCTCTTGTAGCTGCCAACCTTCTAAGATGCGCGTCACTCGATCCCACGCTACCTCGATCTCATCGCGACGGATAAAAAGCGTACCATCGCCCAGCAGTGCATCTAACAGTAGCCGTTCGTATGCATCAGCCGATTCTGCGCCAAAACTGGCATAGGAAAACTGCATCGTCACCGCCTCGACATCAACCACCGGGCCGGGCCGCTTGGCATCAACGCTGAGGCAGATGCTCTCGTCGGGTTGAATACGCAAGGTCAGGACGTTGCTGGGTAGATGCAACTGGTTATATGTGTTCTCAAAGAGCAGCAGCGGTGGCTTGCGAAAGACAATGTTAATCTCGGTCAACTTGGTCGCCATGGCCTTGCCGGTGCGTACATAAAAAGGCACCCCATTCCAGCGCCAGTTGTCAATCTCCAATTTCCAGGCCAGGTAAGTTTCAGTCGTCGAATCAGGTTCAATGTTCTTGGCTTCCAGATAACCGGGCAACTTCTTGCCATCTACCTTCCCCGCACTATATTGGGCGCGCACCACACGATCGTCTACGGCTTTGGGATCCAGTGGACGGATCGAATGCATCACATTCACTTTCTGGTCGCGCACGGCTTTGGCGTCGAAGGCCACTGGTGGCTCCATGGCGGTGAGTGCTACCAACTGCATTACATGGTTTTGCACCATATCGCGGATGGCGCCGGCTTGATCATAATAGCCGCCACGATCTTCAACACCCAAACTCTCAGCCACCGTAATCTGTACATGGTCGATATAATTTCGATTCCAGATCGGTTCGAAGATACCATTGCCAAACCGGAAGACCAGGATATTCTGCACCGTTTCTTTGCCCAGATAGTGGTCGATGCGATAGATTTGGTCTTCTGCAAAAAGGCGGAGTAGATGCTCATTGAGTGCTTGTGCACTGTGTAAATCGCGGCCAAAGGGTTTTTCGATGATCAAGCGCGTCCAGCCGTCGGCCTTTGATTTTGCCAAATCTACTTCGTGTAGTAAAGAAGTTGTCGTTTCAAAGACATTGGGCGGGGTAGCTAGATAGAAAAGGTGGTTGCCTTGTGGATTATGTTTTTCATCTAACTCTGTGATGCGTTCAGCCAAGCGCGCAAAACTCTCTGGGCTATCATACTTGCCTTCTTGATAATAGAATTTTTCTAGAAAGCCCTTGGCTAATTTTTCATCCACCTTACCGTTGTCATGCTCGGTTTCCATATGTTCGTGTAGACCTTCTAGGATCAGGGCGCGAAAATCTTCTTCCGAGTAGGGCGTACGTGCGAAACCGAGTACAGCAAAGTCTTCTGGCAAGTAATCCTGCTTTAACAAGTGATAAAGGGCCGGCGCTAACTTCCGGTTGGCCAAATCACCCGATGCACCAAAAACGACAATTAAAAAGGGTTCAGTCACTCGTTTCATCGCGTTCTCCTGGGAAAATGGTAAGTAGTAATCAGCCACCCCGATTTACGATTTTGGATTTACGATTTACGAAGCTGCTTCGTAAATCGTAAATCCAAAATCGCCGTTCACTTGCCTTCCAGCGCCTTAATCTTATCCAGGCGGCGGATAAGGCGGGGTTCGGGTTGAAATTCCGCCTGGACAAAAGCGCGCACTAGCTCGCGGGCCACTTCTTCGCCGATAATGCGGCTACCCAGGCACATTACATTCATATCATCGTGTTCCACGCCCTGGTGCGCGCTGTAGGTATCATGCGTTATGGCGGCGCGGATACCCTGCATCTTATTGGCCGCAATACACATGCCAACCCCGCTGCCGCAGAGAAGGATGCCACGCACTGCTGCACCTGTCTGTAGGGCAATACCAACTTCCTTCGCATAGTCAGGAAAATCAACTGATTGGAAGGCAACCGGGCCTAAATCAAGGGCCGTATGACCCAAGCGGGTCAGCTCATCGGTAATGACCGCTTTAAGCGGAAATCCAGCATGGTCGCTGGCAACTGCAATTCGCATAGTCATAAGAGATCCCTAAGTCTGGTGCAAGGATTTACGCACAATTGGATTCAGCTATCTATAGTACGAGCATAAACGATTTAGGTCAAGGATGTTTGCTTACTAGTACACTTGGGCGTAAGTAAGACAGTGAATCAGTAGGACAGTAGAACAGTGTTTGTACTGTCTCACTGTCCTACTGATTCACTACTGATTCAC
>JBBRVA010000761.1:0-4244 GCA_038247295.1 Caldilineales bacterium
AGATCGCCGAGTGGCTAGAGCCAGAGCCGCGTCTGCGCGCTTCGATCATCGTGCCTTATGAAGACGGTGCGTTGGCAGCCAAGGAGATCGAGCGGGTGGCCCACCATCCCGGTTATGTACAAATTATGCTGGTGGTGCGCACGCGCGAGCCGCTCGGCCATCGCAAATATTGGCCAATGTACGAAGCAGCCGTGCGCCACAACTTGCCGATTGGTATCCACTTTGGCGGCGCCGGCGGCGGGCCGATCACGGGCGCCGGCTTTCCGTCGCACTATATCGAAGACCACGGCGGTATGCCGCAAGCCTTTCAGCCGCAGGTGATCAGCATGGTGACCGAAGGCATCTTTGAGCACTTTCCCACGCTCAAGATCGCCCTGATCGAGGGCGGTTTTGCCTGGCTGCCGCCGCTGATGTGGCGGTTGGACCAAAGCTGGCGTCAGCTAAAAGAAGAGACGCCCCATTTGCGCCGCGCCCCATCCGAATATATCCGCGAGCACTTCTGGGTGAGCACGCAGCCGATGGAAGAGCCGCCACAGCGCCAATATTTCCTCCAATTGCTCGAACAGTTGGACATGAACGACCGCCTGATGTTCGCCACCGACTATCCGCACTGGGATTTTGATGCGCCCGATCGGGCCTTCCCGGTCGAGTTGCCACTGCCATTGCAGCGCAAGATCATGGCAGAGAATGCACGGCAGCTTTATCGACTTTAAAGCTTAACGCAAGGGTGCAAGGGAGCAAAGGCGCAGAGAACAGCAAAATCTATTTTTAAGCTGTGTTGATAGATCATGCTTGACGCAAAGCTAGCTAGGAAGGAGAAGCTTACCTTTGTAGCTTTGCATGAGCTATTTTTTGCTTTTCCTTGCGCCCTTGCTTCTTTGCCGCTTGGCGTTACACAGTTAATTCTTAAGTTGTTAAATCCTATGACCAAGTATATTGTAGCAACTGTAGATGAGATTCCACCGGGCGAGCGTAAGGTGCTAGAAGTGGCTGGGCGCACGATTGGCGTGTTTAACATTCAGGGTGAGTTTTTTGCCTTGCGCAACCAGTGTCCGCACCAAGGTGGTCCCTTGTGCAGCGGGCGCTTGACTGGCTTTCTGACGGCGACCAAGCCGGGTGATTACACCTACACGCGGCGCGGCGAAATGTTGCGCTGCCCGTGGCACGGCTGGGAATTCGATGTCAAAACCGGCCAGTCCTGGTTCGATCCAGCGCACATGCGCGTGCGCGCCTATCAGGTGAGCGTGGAAACAGTCGCGCCGGTCGAAGAGGAGGTCGGGTTAGAAAAAGGCCCCTACATGGCCGAAAGTTATCCGGTCACAGTGGAACAGTCGTATGTATTGGTTGAGATTTAAACATGCACCATTAAAATGGGCAGATGACAATCGCAAGTCGGGTACCCCTTGGGTGCAGGCACTGGATTCCTAGTCGCTGAGGCTTCGACGTGAGCTCTGCCGAACGGCGACTTGCTACTTTCAGCCGCGGGTTTCAACCCTGCTGCACCATTAAAGGAAACGAAATCGATGGCAACCCACAGCAACGCATTTCCCGATTTACAACGCACGTTAGAATTTTCCCCGATTGTCAACCCAAACCCGCGCGCCTTAACCCAAGCGCAGATTCAGCAATACAATGCAAAGGGTTACATCTTTCCGCTCGATGTTTTCACACCCACGGAGATTGCCGAGCACCGTGCTTACTTTGACGCGTTGATGGCCAAGACCGAAGCGGCTGGCTGGAACAGCTATTCGATCAACGGATGGCACACACGGTGCGACGGCCTCTATGATCTGGTCAACGAAAGCCGGATTCTCGACTACGTGCAGGATCTGCTGGGCGAGAACTTGATCGGTTGGGCCACGCACTATTTCGCCAAAATGCCAGGCGACGGCAAGCGCGTAAGCTGGCATCAAGACGCTTCCTATTGGCCGCTGACGCCGAGCAAAACGGTAACGGTCTGGCTAGCGATTGACGATGCCGATCTGGAAAATGGCGCGATGCAGGTGATTCCGGGCTCCCATTTGCACGGTCAGCTTGACTTTGAAGAGAGTGACGCCGCCGAGAATAATGTCTTGAACCAGAGTGTGCGCACACCTGAAAGTTATGGTGATAGCCCGGTTGCCTTTGCGATGAAGGCCGGGCAGATGTCGCTGCACACCGATCTGCTGCTACACGGCTCCGATCCGAACCGCTCGCAACGCCGGCGCTGCGGCCTGACCCTCCGCTTTATCCCGCCTGATGTGCGTGCCCTCAAAGGCTGGGATCGCAACAGTATTATTGCACGCGGCAGCGATCCCGCTGGCTACTGGGGGCACAATCCCCGCCCGGTGGGCGACACGATTCCGACAAAGAGTAAATAACTGCATTCATCCACAGATTACGCAGCTCACTCCGCCGCCGCGCGCGTGGCGCGCAGTACTACATAAAGGGTATTGTCCTGCTCTTCGACGGGAAAGAAGCGCAGCTTGCGTTTGTCGACCAGACAGGCGCCGCTGATCAAGTCGAATTCCCAGCCGTGCCACGGACAGGCCAAAATTTCGCCCTCGCGCGCCCAGGCAAATTCGCCCGGCGCGGAGACCAATGTGGTGCCGCGCAGATGGCCACGACAGATGGGGGCCAGGGCGTGTGGACAAAGGTTGAGCACGGCCCGCCACTGACCATTGACATTAAAAATGCCAATCGAGCGACCATCGATCTCGACTAGCTTACGGCCACCGGGTGGGATTTCGTCGCCGCGCGCCACGGGCCAGCGTTGCCAATCGCCAGTTTGGGTGGCGACCGCTTGCGGCGCAACTGGTTCAAGCATAGATAGCCTCCTTCACCGCGACCGGTAATTTGTAGAGGGCACGCGCATTTTCACCCATCACGGCTGGCCGCAGCGCTGGTGGGATAAAACGCGCCGTGAAGTCGGGCATGTCACCGTCCCAGTGTGGATAGTCGGTGGCAAACATCAACATGCGCTCGGCGTCGAACATCTGCAAAATCGCCTGAAAGTGGGCCGGATTCTCCGGCTCTTCCACGGGTTGCGTCGTAAGCAACACATGCGCTTGAATGATCGCGCTGGGCAATCGGTCCACCCACGGCGTTGTCATGCGCAAGGCTTTCCAGTTCTTATCAAAACGCCAGAGGATGGGTGGCAGCCAGGAGACACCACCTTCGATTAGGATGAATTTCAGGCTGGGAAAGCGGGTAAAGACGCCTTCCGTCACCATACTCACCAGGTGGCCAATATAGCTACTGACCAGATTGGTGTGCCATTCCAGATAGCTGGATGGATAACCCACGCCGGTAGGTGCGCCGGCGATGCCCACGCCCTCGGTGCCGGGATGAATCGCTACCGGCAGATCGTACTGGGCGGCCGCGGCGTAAATCGGGTGATAAAAACGTTGGCCATAGGGGATACGGGCAGCGCTGGGCAACAAGACCTGCACAACGCCGGGGTGTCCACCCAAACGATGAATCTCGCGCACCGCCAGTTCCGGATCATTGGGATAGACAACCAGTGACGTGCGGTAGCGCGGATCGGAGGGCAACCAATCCTCGACCATAATATCGTTGATTGCGCCAATCATCGCCGCGGCATAGTCAGCCTCTGGCGACAGCCCAAAGTGGAGGCTGCTGCCCGGGTTGAGAATGCCATAATCAAGCGCATACGGATCTAACAGGTGCTCACTCACTGCCTGTGGATCTTCTTCGATGCGCGCCCCGTCGGCCAGAACAGCATCAGCGCGATTGACGCCGCCGGGGTTCCAATAGCCTAAACTTCCAGATGCGCGATTGCCGCTGGCGTAGCGTGCGCGCCACGGTTCGGGCAGAAAATCGAGCACGCGTTCCGTATGCACGCTGGGATGAATGTCGGTGTCAACTAGCAGCATTTCGTCTTTCATAACACAAGCTTCACTTTCTATGGTTGGTAATTATTCAGCAACACAAACCTTGATGTGCTAAATAGTGTACCTGATCTTGAGTAAAAGAAAAACAGTTCACAGAGGGCGCAGAGGAAGGGCAAATGCAGAGGACGCAGAGAGCAACCAAGCTAGAGTGAGGGATGAAGAGAAGTTAGCGAAGCTTTTGGACGCGGATGAACGCTGATTTTTATCTTCATATGCAGTAACGATCAAGCATGAATTTTACCACCGGGACCATGTGCATTTAAATCCGCGTTTATCCGCGTTCATCCGCGTCCAAATCTAGCAGGACTGGCTACCGAAGTTCCATGCCTCAGTTTGCATAATGGCTAACCG
>JBBRVA010000762.1:0-4240 GCA_038247295.1 Caldilineales bacterium
AGTCATGGAGAGTAACTCCTTTGTTGGGATGAAGGGATGACAAGATGACAGGATGACAGGATGACAGGATGACAGGATGACAAGATGACAAGATGACAGGATGACAGGATGACAAGATGACATGTTGAGTCCCTCTGTCATCTTGTCATCCTGTCATCCCTTCTTCTCACAAGATCAAACAACGCCTACACGTTCTCCGCGCGTAACACGATATTCGTCGCCGCCAACTCCCACACTTCGTTGTAGACGGTGGGCTTGGGCCGCGCCGGCGGATAGTCGGGCGGGCGATTGGCGGGGTCGCGCAGTTCCAGCCGATCCAGGCCACGCGGCTGATCGAGCCAGGCGCGCACTTCCGGGGCCGCCTCGATCTCGCGCTGCAAAATGAACTCCACGTGGTCAAAATGGGTAAAGGCGGCGTGTGCCAGAAAGACGCGCTGGACCTCCTGTCCATCCCATGTTGCCAGATCGGGCAGCAGCACTGGCCCGGTGCAGACCTGAAACTCCGGGTGCCCTCCGGGCGCAACGACGTTGAGGTTGATCAAGTTGACTGGATATTCAATGGCAACGGTAAGGCCACGATCCGCATCACGATAGGTGGAGACGGCATTGAGCAGATCGTTGGCCAGGGTAGCGTCGATGATCGATTGCACGTCGGTCAATTCGCTCACTGCGGTGTAGGTGCGCAGATCCAGCTTATGCTCGGCAAATGCATCGCTCAGTTTGGCAACGGCGACTTCTTCCGCTTCATAACTGGGTTGTTTGGCCAACGCCAACCGAAATTGGTGGCTGAAAGGCATACGAAACTCGGCGCTGGGTACTTGAAACAGATTGCGCGTGGCAATTGTATATTCGGTGCGGCAAGGCGCGCCCAAAAACAGTTCAGTTATATGGCCGGTGGCGTCGTCGGTGATGGTGCAGCGCGCTTCTAGGTTAAAGCGCACATGATAAAATTGTCCCGGCTGCCCCACAAAGCCGCCCGTATAACGATAATATGGGTCCGGATACCAGGGGTGAGACTTCCAAGTAAAGGTAGAACGTGGAAAGTTGAGCATCGTTGTATCCTTAAGGGTGGGTGGAAAGGGAAACAAGATACGGGAAACGGTGTTTGTACTACTGTTTCCCATATCCCGTTTCCCTCCTTACCTGCATACCATACGTCAATGAATTGGTTAATCTATTGAGCCAATATGAATAGAGTTTTGTCCGATTGTACTACAGATTAAAACAAAATAAATAACCTGTCAAATGGCCTTGAAACATACAAATGATGGTTGCAGATTGCCAGAATTGAGGATATGATTCACATAGGCGCGTCACAATGAAGCGTAAATTTTGGGGAAGTAACCCCACCCTAACCCTCCCTTTTTCAGGCTTCGACGTGAGCTCAGCCGAACGGGCGGGTTAGGGTGGGGTAAATTGTCGTTACCAATGCGGGCGACCCCTGCCTATTTTGACCAATCCATGATGCGTAACCAACAGGACTCAGGACAAGGTAAACTATGTTCAAAATTTTGGTCGGTGAATGTAAACAGGAAGTCTCCTCCTTTAACCCGCTGCTCAGCACCTATGCGGATTTTAGCGTCGCTTTCGGCGAAGAAATTATCGATGTCCACCGCGGCGTCCAGTCAGAAATGGGCGCGGCATTAGGCGTCTTTGGCAGCCGCGCCGATGTCAGCGTGATCCCAACCTACAGCGCACGTTCGATCACATCTGGCGGCACGCTGGCCGCGGCGGATTTTGCGCGCATTGTCGACGAGTTTTGCGCGGCGGTACGTAATGCGCCACCGGTCGACGCAGTTTATCTCTCGCTGCACGGTGCCATGTCGGCCCAGGGTGAGGATGACCCAGAGGGTTTATTGTTGGCTGAAACGCGCAAAATCCTGGGCGAAGCAATCCCGATTGTGGTCTCGCTTGACCTGCACGGCGTCTTGACCGAGCGCATGTTGCAACACAGCAACGCGATTGTCGCTTATCACACCTACCCGCATGTTGATTTTTACGGCACTGGGCTGCGCGCCGCCCACCTGTTGCTGCGTATTCTGGATGGCGAGGCCAAGCCGGTGACGGCCCGCGTGCGCATCCCGGCGCTGGTGCGCGGGCCGCAATTGATCACTGAGACCGGGCTTTTTGGTCGCCTGATCAGCCAGGCGCAGATTTTGGAGACAAGTGAACGCGGGCTCTCGGCGGGCATGTTCATCGGCAACCCGTTTACAGATGTGCTCGACCTGGCCACGAATAGTTTTGTCGTGGCGAATGGTGACGAGACATGGGCGGCGCAAGCAGCGCTGAAGTTGGCCGAAGATTTCTGGCAGGTGCGCGAGCAACTCTATCAACCGCTGATCTCGATGGCGGAAGCGTTGGCACAAGCCCAGGCCCAAGTCGGGCTGGGTACGACCGTCTTTGTCGATGCCGCTGACGCGACCAGTTCTGGCGCATCGGGGGACAGCAATGCCATTTTGCGCCTGCTGATCGAAGGCGATTACAGTGGTAAAGCGCTGATCCCCATTGTCGATCCGCCAGCCGTGGCAGCCGCGCTGAAAGCGGGTATTGGCGGCCAAGTGCAGGTGACGCTGGGCGGTCAACTCGATCCGCGCTTCGTCCCCTTACCGGTGACGGCACGGGTAAAGCTGCTCTCCGACGGCCACTTTATCAACGAATCGCACCATTCCACCTGGAATGCTGGTGATAGCGCCGTTTTAGAAATCGGCTCGATCACGGTTATCGCCACAAGCCGCGCCGTCAGTTTGTACGATCGTTCGCTCTTCTATGCCCACGGCCAGGAACCAAAACGGTTTGACGCGGTGGTTGTAAAATCGCCCCACTGTCAGCATCACATGTTTGCCGACTGGGCGATCGCCATGCTCAATGTGGACGCACCCGGTTCGACCAGCGCCAATCTGCCCAGTTTGGGTCACACCCGCTGCCAGCGCCCGATCTTTCCGCTTGATCAAGGCGTCATATTTACGCCTGCAGTACAGATCTTTCAACGCAAGTGACGCCGGTGAATGAATCGCGATACGATCTATCATATACAACAGGAAAAAATCTATGGAATATCGACAACTGGGCAAAACTGATCTCAACGTTAGCACAATCGGGTTAGGCGCGGTCACCTTTGGCCGCGAGATTGATGAGGCGACGGCTTTTACGGTGATGAATCACGCGCTGGCACGGGGCATCAACTTGATCGACACGGCAGAAGCCTATGCCAAAGGGCGTTCGGAAGAGGTAGTCGGCGCTTGGCTCAAGCAGAGCGGCCAGCGTGACAAGGTGGTGTTGGCCACCAAGTTGATCCCACCCCTGACGGCCGAACGGATACCGCTGGCGGTCGAAGCCAGTTTGCGCCGCTTGCAAACCGACGTGATTGATCTTTACCAGATCCACGCCTTTGACAAAAACACGCCGCTCGATGAGTCGCTGGCGGCCTTGGGCCAATTGGTGCAGGCGGGCAAGGTGCGCTATTTGGGCTGTAGCAACTTTGCCGCCTGGCAACTGTGCAAAGCGCTCTGGCGCGCCGATGGGTTGGGGCTACCCCGGCTAGAATCGGTGCAGCCCAACTACAACCTGGCGATCCGCGACATCGAGGCCGAGCTTTTGCCGCTCTGCGCCGACCAACAGATTGGCGTGCTCTCTTACAGCCCACTGGGCGCCGGCTTTCTGACCGGCAAATATAGCAAAAGTTGGACGGCTCCGCAGGGCACGCGCTTTGACATTGTGCCCGACCACTGGAAGGTTTACGAAACTGCCACCGCGATGCAGCGCATGGAAAACTTGCGCGCCAAGGCGCAAACGACCGGCATCTCCATGATTCACCTGGCGATGGCTTGGGTGCTCGGCCAGCCAGGCATCACCTCAACCTTGATCGGTTGTCGCAGCCCAGCGCAAGTAGATCAGGCGTTTGATGCCGCGGCAATCGGTATGTCGGCAGAATTGCGGGCGGAAATAAACAGTTGGTAGAGGGTACAGTTACACAGAGATCACAGAGGATGCACAGAGCACACAGAGAAAAAAATAGATAATTCAACAGGCGTATATGGGCGCGTCCTAAATTTTTGGCACAATTAAAATTGGCTGCTGACAATAGCAAGTGCCCTCAGGCACTAGTACACTTGGGCGGAAATAACCATACTATTCTCCGGTGAATCAGTAGTGAATCAGTAGGACAGTGAGACAGTACAAACACTGTTCTACTGTCCTACTGATTCACTGTCTTACTTACGCCCAAGTGTACTAGGATGAT
>JBBRVA010000763.1:0-4239 GCA_038247295.1 Caldilineales bacterium
AAAGAACGGTCTTATTACTACATTGTTCATTGGGAATGGTTCCCTGTACAAAGCCTTTTGCCAATGTAAAATTGTTAAGGGGCAAAAGCCAACCGGTGAGCAATACAAGAAAACTGATCGCGGTTAGCCACCCAAACGGCATGCGGTACGGGACAGCAGTGTTAGACATAGTCATGTTTCCTTTAGAATGGCAAAACTTCTCCTTCATGGGCGGTGCGTTCCTGATAAAGGCGCTGCAACTGACGTGTCAGCGGTCCTGCACCGCCATCACCGATCGTGCGGCCATCGACGGCCAGCACAGGCGCCAATTCACCCATTGTACCGGTGGTGAACATCTCGTCGGCGCTGTAAAGTTCAGAAATTGAAATGTTGCGTTCTTGCAACGGGATCGCGTTGGCCTGTGCTAATTGCATGACGACGCGCCGCGTAATGCCCGGCAAGCAACTGTCGGCATGTGGGGTCAAGAGTTGGCCGCGTTTCACGATAAAGATATTGGTCGCATTCGTTTCCGACACAAAGCCATAGATATCGAGCATAACGGCGTCGTCCACGCCGGCTAGATTGGCTTCAATCTTGGCTAGAATGTTATTGATCAGATTATTGTGGTGAATCTTAGAATCTACGCACTGCGGTGGGTTGCGGCGGATGGCGGCCGTAATGAGACGGATGCCGTCTTGATCATAAACAGGTGGTTTCCACTCGGCCAGCACAATCAGGCAAGGGCCATACTGGTTGAGTTGTGGATTCATGCCCGACGTGATCTTTTTGCCGCGGGTTAACGTCAGGCGGATGTGGGCGCCGTCGCGCATGCCGTTGGCGCGCAGCGTCTCAAAGATCGCCGTTTTAATCGTCTGACGGCTAGGAATCTCGCTAAAAGCCATCGACTTGGCCGAATCGACCATGCGGTCCAGGTGCGCATCGAGTTGGAAGATGCGTCCATTGTAGACGCGCAAACCTTCCCAAACCGCGTCACCGCCCTGCACCGAGCTATCGAAGACGGAAACTTTGGCTTGATCACGGGGTAATAATTCACCGCCGACATGGACAAAAATCTGCGCATTGCGGGGATCGGGTAGAGTGGGTGACATGGTTGTTTCCTAGTTCTTGTGTTAGATGCGCTTGGCAAGATGAAGGGCTGGTAGGATGACAGGATGAAGGGATGACAGGATGACATCGCGATGACCCTTTGTCATCCTGTCATCCCTTCATCCTGTTTCGCCTGGATTGCCACTTGCGTCAAGATATCATAATGCGGCCGGCATTCCTCTAGCAGCGGTAAAAGCTGGGGCGGAAATGGTTCATTTTTTTCCACATACGGCGCAAAACCGCTGGAGATATGGACATGGTGATACCAATAGGGAGCCCAAACCCCATCCTCTGGGCGAGGGCCAGGTGGCCAATGCAACATAGCTTCCTCAAACCCAATGCCTAGATGCGCGCATAGCTGAGCCAGCACACCAGGTGGGTCGAGGAGCAATTGTTTGGCTTCTAGGACGGCCGGGTTTTGACCTAAGGCGCGCAATTCCTGATATAAAGCCGACTGCATCGCTAGCCCAGTATCGCGCAGGATGGGCTTGGTCAGATTTTGTGCCAGCGACGGTAACATTGCTTGTGGATCACGAATTAGTAAGACGTTGGTGGTTTGGGCTAGAAAACCGCGGTCGAGTTCCACCAGATGATGCGCCATCTGCTTCATAAAGAGCACTGCTCGGTCACATGGTCCCAACATCACCTCGCTCACCACGCGCTCGCCATCGTTGATCATGGCGTCAAGCACTTCCTGTTTGCCTGGGTGATCAGCATCGGAAACGCGTAAATAGTGGGCGTAGAGCGGTTCATCCAGCACGCGGGTGTCGCTGCGTTGGGCAAAAGCGTACATCAGCGCGGTCGAGACATTGCGCGGGCCAGACCAGAGGTTGATACGTAGAGTTGGCATGGTGGGATTCTGTTGATAAATATTTAATGAAAAATAATGCATCTTATTTTGCATATCACTACGTCGGGTATTGTAATCTATATTGGGAAAATCCTCGAAGTTGGAGATTGTTTTAAAGCTTGATATTATACATCTTTGCACTTTATCAAAAATATGCATACAATGAATATACATTGTATGGAGATATGGTTGTCAGTGGGCTTAAGGAGAATATGATGGCGAAATCTACCGCTATATCTGCTCGAATCAACCCTGAATTAAAGCAGAACGTAGAACAAATTTTTCATGAATTAGGGTTAAGTGCTTCACAAGCAATTACGCTTTTTTATCGACAAGTCGAGTTGCAACAAGGCTTGCCATTTGAGGTAAAGTTACCGAATCCAACCACGCTGGAAGCATTGCGACAAGCAGAAGCGCGCGATAATTTGCAGAGCTTTAATAATGTCGATGATTTATTCGAAGATTTAGGCATTGCATGAAGACTGTACAGCGGACGACACAGTTCAAGCGCGATGTGAAGCTCATGCAAAAGCGCGGTAAACAATTCCAGGTTTTCAAGCAAATTATTGAAGATTTGGTACAAGGCCGAGAATTAGCGGCCAAACAGCGCGATCATGTCTTGGTTGGACAATACCACGGCTCACGCGAATGCCATGTCGAGCCGGATTGGCTCTTGATCTATGAACTGACGCTGACTGAATTGATCCTGATCCGCACCGGTACACATTCCGATTTATTTAGATAATAGGATAAATTATGTTGTTGCGCTCAATCACGCTGCGCGATATCTATCTAGCGCGCCAAACCATCGCCGGCATCATCCGGCGTACACCGTTGGTGCTGTCGCGCCCGCTTTCAGAACAATCCGGCGCTAATGTCTATCTTAAGTTGGAAAATCTGCAAGAGACCGGTGCATTCAAAATTCGCGGCGCGGCCAACCGCCTCCTGAGTTTGACCGCTGAAGAGCGGCAGCGCGGCGTGGTGACTGTCTCTACTGGCAACCACGGGCGCGCGGTGGCCTTTGTGGCGCAGAAGTTGGGTATGCGCGCCATCATCTGCGTGCCGGACCTGGTCTTACCGCACAAAGTGGCGGCAATGCGCAGTTTGGGGGCAGAAGTCGTTGTCAGCGGCCATACGCAAGATGACGCCGAAATGCACGCCATCGCTTTGGCAAAACAACAAGGTCTCACCCTCCTCTCGGCGTTTGATGATCCCTGGATTATCGCGGGCCAGGGCACGATTGGCCTCGAACTGTTGGCAGAATTGCCCCAGATCGACACGGTGATTGTGCCCCTGTCCGGCGGCGGCTTGATGGCGGGCATCGCCGTGGCGATCAAGGCGGCGGATCCGAAAATCCGTGTCATCGGCGCTTCGCAAGCATTGGGACCGGCCATGTATCTGAGCCTCCAGGCCGGCGCAGCGGTGCCCGTGATCGAAGAAAAAACCTTGGCCGACAGCTTGATGGGCGGCATTGGTCTGGACAATCATTATACCTTGCCCTTATGTCAGGCCCTGGTCGACGCGGTCGTGCTGCTTTCAGAAGCAGAGATTGCCACAACAATGGCCTATGCCTTGCGTCAAGAGCGCCTGGTCGTGGAAGGGGGCGGCTCGGTGGGAATTGGGGCGGTGTTGCACAACAAGATTGATCATTTGGGCGCAAATGTTGCAATTGTGGTGAGCGGGGGCAATGTCGATATGGACGTGTTAACGCGGCTTATTCGCCCTGTAACGTAATTACCAACCGCCGCGCCCCACCCCGATTGCGATGCTCACACAGATAGATACCTTGCCACGTGCCCAAGTTTAACCCACCGTTGGTGATCGGGATTGTCACACTGCTGCCAATCAAAACGGCCTTGATATGGGCCGGCATATCGTCGGGACCTTCGTAGTTGTGGGTGTAGTGCGCGGCGTTTTCTGGCACCAGCTGATTGAAGTGGGCTTCCAGATCGGCGCATACTTCCGGCTCGACATTTTCATTCAGGGCCAACGCGGCCGAGGTATGCTGAATAAAAATGTGGGCGATCCCAATTCGATAGCGGCGAATTTCTGGCAGCCCGGCCAGGATTTCGTCTGTGATCAGGTGGAAGCCACGCGGCTTTGGTTTGAGCACAAGCTCTTTTTGCTGCCAACTCATGCTACGCTATCCCTTGCGCGCTATCCCTTGCGCAACAAATACCAGCGGCACGGCTGCCGATCTGGGGTACCGCGCATGATTTCCACGATCTGCAGATGCGGCGCAAAGCGTGCTTCGACCTCATGTTCGCCCATACCACGCGGTGGTTTGTCTGGCGCACGTTCAG
>JBBRVA010000764.1:0-4231 GCA_038247295.1 Caldilineales bacterium
CTTCCAACTTGGCTGTTTGTAACTTAGTGTCGAAGGAATCGTTCATAAAAGACGCTCATAAATCTGGCGAAAAGCAGCGATCATGGTTTGCTCCGAAAAATCACGTTGGCCAACCAGTTGCGCAGCCGGTTGCGCCGATGGGTAGGTGGCGATCAGCTTTTGCAGCGCGTTCAGAATGGCCGCGGCTGACACTTGTTCCACCACTTGGCCGCAGCCGGTCCGCTCGACATGGTGGGCGAGGGGAATGGCACGGCTCACCAGCACCGGTTTGCCGGCCGCCAATGCATCGAGCAGCGAATGGGGATAGGCCTTGACAATATTGGCTTCGGTCGCCAAGACAATGCCAGCATGTACGGTGGCCAGCACATGATTAACATCGACTAACTCGTCGAGCAGCGTTACCTGGTTTTGCAAGCCAAGCTGACGGATGCGTGATGCCATCTCCGCCCCCAGCACACCCCGCCATAAAAAGACCAGCTGCAACTGGGGCATTTGTTGCGCCGCTGCGAGCAGCGCGTCCACGCCTTTGCTTTGAAATTGCGCCAATGTCCACGGCGCCGATCCCATCAGCAACCGCACCGGTGACTGTGTATTCAGCGGCTGTGGTGTGTGCGTGAAACGGCTGACATCAATGCCGGTGGGGACATAGGCCACGTTGCGCAGCCCCCACGCCTGCAACTTTTCCAAACTTGCTTCGTCAAAGACGGTGATGGCGCCCAATCGATTGAAAAAATCGATATTGGGCCGGCGTTTGCCGACACCACCGCTGATCGAATAGACGACGGGTCGGCGCAGCCAGCGCAAAATCGGATAGGCAAAGGGGTCGGGATTATAGATATGGTGCAGATCGATCTCCGCTTCCAGGCGGCGCAATGCGCGCCAGCGGTGGAAGCCAAAAAGCAAGCGTGGCACCGGCAGCGGCGTCTGCCCGTTGGGATTTAGATAAATGATCTGCCCATTAAAATGCGCCGACAGGGCCGTAATCTCCTGCGACAGGGCTTCCGCTTGCGGCAATTTGGGCGGCAAAATCGGTAGATGATAGAGCACCCTCATGTGCCCATCGCCTTGGCTGCTGCCTGGGTGCAAAGGGCCAGCACACGTTCATTTTGGCCACCCGTGCGGCCACGCAGACCGTCGATGACGCCAAGTTGGACGGCGCGCGCCCGCGCCCGGTTGCCTTGCCCACGCAACTGGATGGCGAGCAGCAGGCTATAGATCGCCCAAAAGGCATAGAGTGGCAGCCGTACAATGCTGGCCGCAGCGCGATACGCTTTGCGAATATAGACAAAGCGATTACGAATAATATAGTAGACGTACAAACTATTGCGCAAGGTAGAAGAGCGATCCAAGTTGTGATAAGCGTGCGCTTGCGTGTCGACGACGGTGCGATAGCCATGCGCGCGGGCGCGGCGGCACCAATCGGCAACCTCGGTGTAGAAAAAGTAATCTTCATCTAGGAGACCAGTCGCACGTAAGGCGGCTGCTTGCACCAATGCTACGGAACCTGAAATATAATCCACCGGATAAACCTGTTTGCCGGCTGGAATCGTTGTGATCTGGTTGTGCAAGCGCCAGACCGGACTGTGGCTGCCGGCGGCGATCAACTGTTCGCGCCCCTCAGCGTGATAGAGCAACGGGCCGACCATGCCAATCGATTGATCCTGGGTCAATGTCTGCACGAGCTGGACAAGCGCGTTTTCATCGACCAGCGCATCGTTGTTTAAGAGCAGCACGGGCGCGTCGCCCGCGGCCAGCGCCGCTGCCAGACCGCAGTTAGTGCCGCCCGCAAAGCCAAGATTGATCGCGTTGCGGAGCAAGTGGACGTGCGGACAGGCGCGGGCAATGGCTATTGCACTGCTATCGTGCGAAGCATTGTCCACCACCCATAGCTGCGGCTGGATGCGTTGCCAACCGTCAAATTGGCGCACACAGCGAATCGTATCGGCGGCTGCATTCCAATTGAGGATGATGACAGCAATTTGCATAGTTACCTTTGCGGGCAAGAGTTTGACTTCCACCCCATCCTAACATAGACTTGCAAGGCGACCAAAAAAGCCTGCAAATTGTAAATTGTCAAGCGCCAATTGTGATGATTCAGTAAGTGTAGTATGCGAATTTTGCACATCGTCCATCAATATATGCCTGACCATGTCGGCGGCGTGGAGCTGTATACCCATTGGGTGACGCGGGCCTTGGGCCAAAGTGGCCAAACGGTGGCCATCTTTACCCGTCGCGATCGGGCGGGCAGTGGCTGGGCAGTGCAGGCGGATGAGGCCAGTGTCGCGGTCTATTCTGCCTGGGCCGGCGAGTTGACGCCAGGGCAGCGTTACCTGGTTGGTTTTCACAGCCCCGCATTAGTGGATGCTTTTCGTCAAACAGTCGCGCATTTTCAGCCCGATTTGATTCATATCGAGCACTTGATGGGTTTGCCCGTTGGCATCATGGGCGTGATTCAGGCCGCCGGTCTGCCCTATGTAGTCACCTTGCACGACTTTTGGTGGATTTGCGCCAACGCCAACCTCTTAACCAATTATAGCGGCGCTACTTGCGCGGGGCCAGTAGCACATCTCAATTGCACGCGCTGTGTGGTGGCGCGCTCGAATCAGGCGGCAACCTGGCTGGCGGCGCCGATGATTACCGGTAGCCTAGTCTGGCGCGCCCATCAACTGCGCAAAATTTTAGCTGGCGCGGCGCAAGTCATCACCCCTTCGGCTTTTATGCGCGATTGGTATGTGGCGCATGGCGTCGACGCCAGCCGGCTACGCGTGCTAGCGCCCGGCGTAGAAGAGCCGCCATCTCCACGGCCCGTCCGCCAGCGCCAACCCGATGAACCCTTGCGGCTGCTCTACCTGGGCAGCATTGCCCGCATTAAAGGCGTGCACATTGTTGTCGCGGCGTTGCGCCAGGTGCAAGGCGCCGTCGAACTCTGGATCGCCGGTGATCTAACCGTGGACCCGGCTTACAGTGCCGAGTTGCGCCAATTGGCCACAGAACAGGTCACCTTTCTCGGTTGTCTGGACCGGGCCAGCGTCTGGCAAACCTTGGCGCAGGTGGATGCCGTATTGGTGCCTTCGCTGAGTAATGAAAGCTATTGTTTTGTGGCCCGTGAGGCTTTTGCCGCCGGTGTTCCGATTATTGTTGCCGAGATTGGGGCTTTGGCTGAAGCTGTCCGTCACAATGTTGATGGCCTGTTGGTTGCCGCTGGTGATACGCAGGCGTGGCAAGCTGCCATACAAAGTATAATCGATGATCCCTCGCTACTGTCACGTTTGCGCGCTGCCGTTCCTCAACCGCCAGGCTGGCCTGCACATATCGCACAATTGAACCAGCTTTACACTACCACCGTCCAGGTTGACCAGAAATGCTGACTACTTTCCTCACAGGACTTAGCCTGGGTTTTGGTGCTGGCATTAGTCCTGGCCCATTGACCACCCTTGTGATCACCACCGCCTTAGAACGCGGTTTTGGCGCCGGGTTACGCATTGCGATTGCGCCGTTGCTCACCGATCTGCCGATCATCGTCATTGCGCTGCTCATTTTTAATGTATTGCCCGGTGGCTTTGCGGCGATCCTGGCCGCGGCTGGTGGCTTGGTGGTGATCTACTTGGGCGTTGAAACCTTGCTGCGGGCGCGCCATGCCGAGCTGACCAATGTGACGGATTCGTCGCAAAAACAGAGCCAGGATCTCTGGCGCGGGATGGTGGTCAACATGCTCAGTCCTCACCCGTGGCTTTTCTGGTTGAGTGTGGGCAGCCCAATTTTGACAACAGCCTGGCAGGCGGCTATCGTAAGTGCAGCGGCTTTTTTGCTTGGTTTTTACGGTTTGCTCGTCGGCAGTAAAATTGGCCTGGCCTGGGCGGTTGCCGGTGGCCGGCGTTTCTTAACCGATCGCGCATACCGCTGGATTTTAGCCGGGAGTGGCTTGCTGCTGATCGGCTTTGGCCTGCTACTCCTGAAGGAAGGCATCAGTATACTGGGATAATTGTAGGTCATCCGGGTGCCCAGTGGGCGCGGCGTGACTTGCCGCACTACAACAGATTCAGAAAACAGCAGATGCGATCAAGGATAATCTGCTGTTTTCTGAATCTGTTGCTAGCGACCCGACACTTTGGCGCGGGCGGGTTGAAACCCGCGGCTGAAACCAGGAAGTCGCGCCCAGGGGGCTACCCGGCGACTCGTTTTTAGTGCCCTCACCCAGAGGGTGCGCTTCTACGGAAGCGGCCCCGACTTC
>JBBRVA010000765.1:0-4226 GCA_038247295.1 Caldilineales bacterium
ATTGCCGGGGTGCAATCTCCAATCTCTAATCTCTCCTTATTCTAAGGCTTAGATCAACCACAACGCCGGCGCTTCAATCAATTCGCGCAGGGTGTTGAGAAAGCGCGCCGCGGGTGCGCCGTCGACCACGCGGTGGTCGAAGGTGAGGCTGAGCGCCATTAGCTTGCGCGGGACTATTTGATCGTTGACAACGGCGGGCTTGGCCAAGATACGGCCCACGCCCAAGATCGCGCACTGCGGCAAGTTGATGATCGGCGTAAAGGCGTCGATGCCGTACATGCCCAGGTTGGTGATCGTAAAGGTGCCGCCTTGCAGATCGCTGGGGCTGATTTTTCCCGCCTGCGCTTGCTCGATCAACTGGCGCGCTTCGCTGGCAATCTGGCGTATGCTCTTGCTTTCGACGCTGCGCACAACCGGTACCAGCAGCCCATCGGCTGTGTCCACCGCGCAGCCAATGTGGACATGGTCGGGGATCTGGATCTGGTCACCGCTCCAAACCGCATTGAGCAAGCGATGTTCTTGGAGCGCCAGCGCGGTTAGCTTCATCAGCAAGTCGTTGTAGGTGGGTACGATTAGATTGCGCGGGGCAAAGGCGGCTTTCAACTGTTCGCGCAGTGTTACCAATTCGGTTGCGTCCACCTCGGTGGTGAGCGTGACCGAGGCCGTAGTCTGGGCGCTTTCGGTCATACGCTGGGCGATCAAACGGCGGATGCGCGTAGTTGGGATCGTCTCCCCCGTTGCCGGCGCAGGCGGTGCGGCAGGTGTGGGCTGCGGTGTGCGCGCAGCGATGGCGGCTTCGACCGCTTCGCGCCCAATCCGTTCGCCCGGTTTCTGCGCGGCCAATGTGGTCAGATCAATGCCCGCCTCTTGGGCTAGCCGCGCCGCAATCGGTGTTGCCCGTACTTTGCTTTCCGGCATTATCTGGGCGGCCGCGGCGCGGATATCCCGTTCAACGATGCGACCGGTGCTGCCGCTGCCCGTGAGTTGGCTCCAATCGACGCCGAGTTCACGCGCGACGCGGCGCGCGCGCGGGCTGATCGATTGATGCGGGTGCCCTCTGGGCGCGCTTGACGCGGGTGCCCTCTGGGCGCGATTGACGAGCGTCGGCTGCGATGCAGCGATGACGGGTTGTGACTGCGGTGTTGGGTGTGAGTTTTGTTGTGGCTGGGTCTGGCTTTCAAAGGGCGCGGCTTCACCCGGTTGGGTAACGTAGGCCAGGAGCGTGCCAACGGTGATCGTTTGGCCCGGCTGCGGTGCGTCCGGTGGGATGCGCAGGACGCCGTTGTCGAATACTTCCACTTCTTGGGTGGCCTTGTCACTTTCCACCGTGAAGATCAAGTCGCCGGCGTGGACGGTCTCGCCATCTTGTTTCAGCCATGCGCCAAAGACGCCTTCTTCCATCGACCAGCCCAAGCGGGGCATGAGAATTTCGGATGCCATAGGACTCCTTTCAGGGTATGCCCCTGCTTTAGCGGGACCAGAGGGCACCCCGTGAATAAAAGTCAAACGTACCCGTTTGGGACGTTGATTGTAAGCATATTAACATAGACTTTTTCCTACCAATGTGATATATTACATCTGTACTGAAGGCACTGGCATCGCCAGAAACGGTTGACCGTACAGCACGTTAACAACTGAGTTTATCAGGTTGTCGGCAGTGGTCTTTGCCGACATAAAAAACTCAGAGCCTAGAACGAAAGTTCTAGTAAAACTCAACATTACGCAAGCTGCTTGTCGGTCTCTGCGTCGTGTTGTACGGCCCCGTCAGTGGTCGTTTTGCATTAAAAGCACGAGTCGTCTCTACGAGACTACGGGCAAGCTCCCCAGATTTAGCGGAGAGTCACTGACAGGTTTGATCCCTTGCTGTTATATAAAAATGGTAAGTAGTAAGTGAGCGACTTACCACTTACCAATCACCGCTTCTTCACTCGGCTAGTAAACTGCGAATCGCCTGCTCAATTGTGTCCACATTCGGCACGATTGCTGCTTCTAACGGCGGGCTGTAGGGCGTGGGCGTATGCACACCGTTCAGCCGCTGGATCGGGGCATCCAAGTCGTCGAAGCCGCGCGTGGTGACCTGGGCGGAGATCTCGGCGCCAATGCCACAGGGCTGGAAGGTCTCGTCGACGATTAAAAGCCGGCCGGTCTTGTGCACTGA
Organism: Caldilineales bacterium; assembly: GCA_038247295.1. Taxonomy (GTDB): domain Bacteria; phylum Chloroflexota; class Anaerolineae; order Caldilineales; family Caldilineaceae; genus JAPLGZ01. The sequence goes on from JBBRVA010000765.1 coordinate 2,159, forward strand.
TTCGAGGATGCAGTCAATATCCAGCGGCACAATCGTGCGCGGGTCGATCACTTCAATCGAAATGCCTTCTTTTTCCAAGCGTGCGCAGACTTCCAGGGTTTTGTTGACCATTGAAGCCAGCGCGACCACGGTGGCGTCTGTGCCGGCGCGGGCGATACGTGCTTGGCCAAAGGGGATCGTATATTCTTCTTCAGGCACTTCGCCTTTGTTAAAGATCAGCGCGCGATGTTCCAAAAAGAGCACTGGATCGGGGCTGCGCAGCGCGGTGGTGAAGAGACCCTTGGCATCGTAGGGGGTCGTGGGCAAGGCGACACGAAAGCCGGGAATATTGGCAAAAATGGGATAATAGCTGCCAGAATGGTGGGTGGCAGCCGAGTTGCCAATCCCAACGCAGCCGCGCATCAAGATCGGCATCGTCAGCCGCCCGCTGCTCATGTATTGAATCTTGGCAATCTGGTTGATCATCTCCCCCAGCGCATCGAGGATGAAATCAAAGAACATAAAATCGACCACGGGCCGGGTGCCGGTCATCGCCGCGCCGGTACACATGCCCACAAAGCCGCGCTCGCTGATCGGTGTGTCGCGCAGCCGTTCGGGGCCAAACTTGTCGTAGAGGCCCAGGGTGGTGTTGAAATTGCCACCCCGTTTGCCAATGCCTTCGCCGACGACAAAGATCGTCGGATCAACGGTCATGGCGGCCAGCAGTGCTTCGCGGGTCGCTTCGATAAAGGTAATCTCACGCATGGTGCGCCTCGCTAAAAATATATTGGGCCGCTGTCGCCGGGTCTGGCCAGGGGCTGTTTTTGGCAAATTCGGCCGCCGCTTCGATTTGTACCTGTACGTCGCGCTCGAGTGCGATCAATTCCTGTTCGCCGGTGATCTCTTGATCGAGCAGTCGTTTTTTGTGCTGGATTAGTGGATCACGCGCCTTCCACGAATCGACCTCTTCTTGCGTTCGATAGCCACCATCGCGCATCCCTTCGGCGTGGGCGCGCGTGCGATAGGTTTTGCATTCGATCAAGGTGGGGCCTTCGCCGGCCCGCGCCCGGCGCACTGCTTCACCCGCCGCTTCGTAGACGGCCAACACATCATTGCCATCGACAATCACACCGGGCAACCCGTAGGCGCGGCCACGGTCGCCCACATTGGGGTTGCCAGAGGCCTCGGCAAAAGGCACTTCGGTGGCGTACAAATTATTTTCACAGACGAAAATCACCGGCAATTTCCAGATCGTGGCCAGATTGATACCTTCGTGGAAGGCGCCATTATTGGCCGCACCGTCGCCAAAAAAGGCGACGCCTACGTTATCTTTTTTCAGCAATTTGAACGAATAACCGGCACCGGTCGCTTGCAGAATACAAGGGCCGACAATGCCGCTGGTCCCCATCATGCCGACCTCTGGGGCAAAGAGATGCATACTGCCGCCGCGCCCGCGCGAACAACCCGTGACGCGCCCATAGAGTTCGGCAATCAATTCCGCCGGCGGCACACCTTTGGCCAAGGCATGGCCGTGACCGCGGTGTGTACTAAAAACGGCATCCTCTGGGCGCAGATGGGCGCAGACGCCGGTCGCAATCGCCTCTTCACCCACATAGGTGTGGCATGCGCCGTGGACCAAACCGGCGGCGTGCGATTTTGCCAGTTGCTCTTCGCTACGCCGGATCACCAGCATGGTGCGGTATAAGCCCAGCAATTGCGCTTCACTTAGACTGTCAGTTGGCTCATAAGCCATATTTGCACCTCTCCTTACTAATAGCAGGGTGTAAACCCGCGCCGGATAATTCTACAACGTTTGAAAATCTTCCTTATTTGATAAAATCTTGACTTAGTTTACACTAAAGCTTGGCTATAGAGTTACAAAGAGTATCACTAAATGGAGACAACCTCATGACGGTGACTGTTAATATTCATGAAGCCAAAGCCAATCTTTCTAGGTTGCTACAGCGTGTCATCGCAGGTGAAGAGATTATTATTGCCAAATCCGGCGAACCTGTGGCCCGGATTGTGCCATTTGCCTCAACGCTGACCCGACGCTTGCCAGGCAGTGCAAAGGGCAAGATTTGGATTG
>JBBRVA010000766.1:0-4220 GCA_038247295.1 Caldilineales bacterium
TAACGATTCAGCCCGGGAACGCCGCCATCCCTGGCGGCCTCCGGCGCTGGCCGCCAGGGATGGCGGCGTTCCCGGGCTGAATCGTTACGAAAGAATAAGATAAGGGCGAATAAATTCGGGCGAATAAATTCGGGCGAATAAATTCGGGCGAATAAATTCGCGGCAACTCATACAAAATCCACCGGCGTGGAGTGGGAGTGCAAGGTGTTTGAGCACTGCCCACTGTCTACGGTCTATGCCTCTGCCGCTTCCGCCAGCCGATCCTGGTCTAAAATGATAATGCGGTGGCGATCAAACTTGATGATCCCCTGCGTAGTCAGAGCACGCAGCGCGCGCCCCACCACTTCGCGCACGGTCCCCAATTGGCTGGCCATCTCTTCTTGCGTCAAGAGGCGCGGCGCGGTATCCGCCTGTGCCTGTTCCAGCAACAGCCGCGCCAGCCGGCCCTTTACATCACGCATCGACAGATCTTGCACCGCATCCACCAAGTGACGCGCCCGGTGCGCCAGCGATTCAATCAACGCCCAGGCCAGGGCTGGATGGGCGTCGACCACCCGGCGCAAATCTGGCCGGGCAATTCGCCAGGTCACCACATCGGAAAAAGCGGTGGCTGTGGCCGGGTTGGGTCCGCCATCGAGCGCGGCTACATCGTTGAAGGTGTCGCCCCGTTTCAGGATGTGCAGAATATGTTCGCGGCCTTCTTTGGAAAAGCGGCTGATCTTCACGGCCCCCGCTTCGATCAAAAAGAGACCAGCCAGCGGCTCACCTTCGCTGAAGATCAGCGTCCCGGCTGTGTACTGGCGCAGGGTGGCTAGATCTGCCAATGCCTGCACCGTAGATGGCGGCAAACCGGCTAAATAGGGTACGGATTGCCACAAATCGAAGTGGGGCGAGGGATTCTGTTTGGGCGCTGTTCCCATCGCTACGTTCCTGTTTACTACCTGAGTCATCATCCCAAAATAAAGTCAACGGTAGCAGCTATTGGATATTGGTATTGCAAGGGTGCAATATCCAATTCTATAAACGCTCATCTGCCGAAAGTGCGCAAATACGAGCTTTTGTTCAACAGAAAAACCTCGGTTTGCACACTTTTCACAGATGAGCCTACTACAAATTATTTCTGAACGATGACTTAGCGACCGGCGACCGGCGCCGCCAGGTTTGCCACGACAAGCTGACCCTGACGAGCATAATCGATCGCTTCGCCCAGAATGCGGGCCGCCTCTTGCGGGGCGTGGAAGCCCATCGAATTTTCGGCAGCGACAAAGTCGAGCCGCCACTGCGCCTTGCGTTGTAATTCCTGAGCAGCAGCCAATAAGTCGGCCGGAATGCCTACGGTCTGCGCCTTTTCCAAATCTTGAATGAGGGCGGCCACCGCCTCTTCAGCACGGTTCATCAGCGCTACAGTGCGATCTTGGATGGTTTCGGCACGCGCCTTCATCTCATCTTCTGGAAAATTATGGCAGGTTTGGCAGGCGGCGGCCACATTGAGCAGCGGACTGCGAATGTGATGATCGCTGACCTTGATTGCGCCTTCGCGCTTGTAGGGCATATGGCAGTCGGCACAGGCAACGCCACTGCGGGCATGAATACCTTGGCTCCACAGCTCAAATTCAGGATGTTGCGCTTTTAGTACATTTGCGCCACTTGTTTTGTGTGTCCAGTCTTTGTGACCTACCTCATTATAATAGGCTTCGATCTGTTCGACTTGCAAACCGTTATCCCAGGGGTAGGTGACAAGCTTGCCCTCGCCCTTGAAGTAATATTCCACATGACACTGGCCACAGACGAAGGATCGCATCTCTTGGCGATTGGCCATGCTATTGGCATCATATTCACCCTCACCCCCCGCTTGCCGCCAACGTTCGATGCTGGGCAGATGCGGTAGCGGCACATCGGATCGAGCCAATGCCTGGATACCGTTGAGAAAACCAGGCCGCGTAACGCGCAATTGCATGCTGTCCGGGTCGTGGCAATCGCCACAGCTAACGGGGTGGTCAACCAGCGCGCGCGCGATGGTGTAAGGCATCGCCGAGACGATCTCGAAGCCTTTCATGATCTGTTCCGGGCGATGGGCTTCATCATCTGGGATACCAGCTTCGATCCCTTTTTGCTGATAAGCCGGGATAACGGCCGCATGGCAATGCAGACAGGCGCCCGGCTGTTTGACCACTTTGACGCGTTCGGTAATATCTTGATCAGAGAGCATGTAGGCATGGCCCCGCTCTTCGCGATAGTCTACACCAAAGGCATAGCCAGCAAAGATTGTACGCCAAACGGGATCTTCGTCCAGCTTCTGAAAGGCTTCGCTGCCACCATGGCGCGTGCGCACCGTATCCACCGTACGCAGATAGCCATCATATTGGCGCGGATAATTCTTGCCCCACTCGGCTGGATCAATCGTCTCCTCGCTAAGTTCGACCACGCGAAAAACATTTTGTTTGGCTTCTTCCTTGCGTTCGTTGATGTTTTGCAGCAGAAACATGACGCCGACCGTGAGCAAAGCGACGATCAGAATTGTTGCCCCGTAGATCAGGATTACATTACGCTTCATGATTACTCTCCCCTTGTGTAGGTTACATACGCATACATGACCTATAGATATGTGACCTACGCCATGCTTACTATTAGTGGTTATCCACTGCTCACTAGTTACGGCTCACTGTCTTGGTCCATGTCCAACACCAGCATGGCACTTAACACAATCAACCATCTGCTCCTCGCTGCCCGCATGAGTGGCAATTTCACTCACCAGATCGGCATGGCACCCCACACAATTTTCTTGTAAAATCGTGCGATTATGGGGCTTGATCCGGATCGGCTCGTGAAAATCTTGCAGTGTAAAGCCTTTCGAGTGCCAGAAGCCGTTCTGCATTTTAGATAAGTATTTGGGAATCAAGGCATGAGGTACATGACAATCATTACAGGTTGCTGCTGTATGGTGGCTGGCCTTTTGCCAGCCGTCGTATTGCTCGCGCATAATGTGGCAATTGGCGCAGACCGCGGGGTCGTTCGATAGATAGGCTGCCCCTTCGGCATAATAAAAAGTATAGCCGCCCAGGCCAATCAATAACCCCAGGCTAGCGCTCAGAAAGATGGATAGAACCAAGTTACCTAGAAACAGTTGCCGCATACGATCTTTCCCTGGCTGAATCGGTTAGGGAGCGCAATGATTTCAGCCACCGCCATTACCAAACAGCCAAACTGATTATGATCACAAAAAATTATCTGAATTACTGAAGATGGGAAGCTGCCTTGATGAGGCTTAAACTTGCAAGCACGATCAGATTGCTCTTAGTTTTACCCTACCTCTTTATGATCCGACACCGCCATCAGGAGAGTTTTCTACCTAGCCAAGTGGCTAGTACACTTGGGCGTAAGTAAGACAGTGAATCAGTAGGACAGTAGAACAGTGTTTGTACTGTCTCACTGTCCTACTGATTCACTACTGATTCACCGGAGAATAGTATGGTTATTTCCGCCCAAGTGGCTAGGACAGAACCTATTTAATGCATAACGGGACGACTGTCATCGCTATATCACTTTTTTTTCGTGTCCACTGAAGTCGCATAAGCCCAACAGTGTGATATCTAGCCAGGAAAAGGGGAGAATGCCAGCACCAATTTCCATCAACCCACCTAAATCAGCACGCGGTCCAGCTTAGCCCAACGCCACATCCAACACCATCATCACCGCAAACCCCAGCATGGCGCCGGCGGTGGCCAGATCGGCATGGCCACCACGTTGTGATTCTGGAATTACTTCTTCGATGACGACAAAGATCATGGCGCCAGCGGCAAAACTGAGCGCATAAGGTAATAGAGGCCGTGCGTAGAGCACAGCGGCCGCCCCCAGTGCGCCGGCCACGGGCTCTACGGCGGCGGACAGTTGCCCATAGAAAAAGCTCTTGGCGCGCGACATGCCTTCGCGGCGCAACGGCATCGCCACCGCGACGCCCTCGGGAAAGTTTTGCAAACCAATCCCAATCGCTAACGCAATTGCGCCAGCCAAGGTGGCCGATTCCATACCTTGAGCCACAGCGCCAAAGGCAACGCCCACCGCCAGCCCTTCAGGAATATTGTGACAGATAATTCTAGCATAGGTTAAATTTAGCTACAAACAGATTAGTGATAAACATTACAAATCGAAGAAAATGTGCGTTGTAAAGTCTTATCACGAATTTGCGCATTATAGGAGATATTTCTCACCATGTAAATTGA
>JBBRVA010000767.1:0-4217 GCA_038247295.1 Caldilineales bacterium
AGAATCGTTTCTCTCGAAAATCAGATGCAAATCGCAGGTTCGTCATGCCGTAGTTTCAGCACAAGCGATTTGGCGCATTCTAATTTAACGTTGTCGTACTACCTATCATTACGGAGCAGCGTGGCCACGCTGCTCCGTAGCCAAGAAAAGAGAAAGCTTTCATAAAACGTTTTTTGCGCAATGCCGTGTTTGTCATTATTGGGTTGTTATTTATAATTCAGTTCATCCCTGTGCAGCGTGACAATCCCCCCATCACCCAGGAAGTCAAGTGGGGATTCTTCGCAAACGCGGCTCTTGGCCCAACGAGCCTGTTTTGATTGTCACAGCAACGAAAGCGTCTGGCCCTGGTATGCTTACGTGGCACCGATTTCGTTGCGCGTGGCCAGCCACGTCCACAATGGCCGCCAACACTTGAATTTTTCTGAGTGGGATCAGCCGAAGAGATTTTGACGAGATCGAAAAAGTGATCAGCCGTGGTGAGATGCCGTTATCCGATTACCTGTTGCTGCACCCAGAAGCAGAGCTTAGCGCTGCGGAAAAGCAACAGTTGATCGCTGGCCTACAAGCAACCTTGGCCAACGATCCACCCATCGAACGAGAAGAACTGGCACGGCCCGAATAAGTAAATTGTGTAAAAGCTATACAATGGGGAGATGGGCGAATACGCGAACGGGCTAATACCTATCACCCAATCTCCTACTCCTCAACCCAGAGCGAGCCAATGAAAACCCAAGTAGGTATTATCGGATCCGGACCAGCGGGCCTGCTGCTGGCGCACCAGTTGCAGCAACATGGCATCGAGTCGGTGATTCTGGAGCGACAAAGCCGGGCGCATGTGGAAGCGAGGATTCGCGCCGGTGTGTTGGAACAGGGCACGGTGCAGTTACTGCGCGCGATTGGTGTGCACGAACGGATGGATCGCGAAGGGCTGATCCATGAAGGTATTGGTCTGGCCTTTGGCGGTCGTCAGCAACGCATCGATCTACACCAACAGACGGGCGGCAGCAGCGTGCTGATCTACGGCCAAACCGAGGTAACCCGCGACCTGATCGATGCCCGCCTACGCGCTGGTGGCCGCATCGAGTTCGAAGCGCCAGCGCTGGCCGTGGAAGATTATCTGGCCGGCCAGCCGCGCATTATTTATGAACAAGCGGGCCAACGCCGCCAACTACGCTGCGATTTTGTGGCGGGCTGCGATGGCTATCACGGCGCCGCGCGCCAAAGCGTTGACGCCACCAAACTGACTCTTTTCGAGAAGCTTTATCCCTTTGGCTGGCTCGGCATCCTCGCCGACGTGCCGCCGGTGAGTGAGGAATTGATCTACGCCAACCATGCGCGTGGCTTTGCACTGTGCAGTATGCGCTCGCCTACGCGCAGCCGCTATTACATCCAGTGCCGCTTGGATGACAAAGTAGAAAACTGGCGCGATGACCAATTTTGGGACGAGCTGCGCCGCCGCCTGCCCGCCGCCAGTGCCGAAAGCCTGATCACCGGCCCACGCCTGGAGATGAGCATTGCCCCCTTGCGCAGTTTCGTCGTCGAGCCAATGCGTTTTGGCAAGCTCTTCCTGGCCGGTGACGCGGCCCATATTGTTCCGCCGACCGGGGCCAAGGGGCTAAACCTGGCCGCGTCCGATGTATATTATCTGGCGCGGGCGCTGATCGCCCACTATGCGGAAAACCGTAGTGATCTGTTGGACCGCTACTCGGATACCTGTCTGCGCCGTGTCTGGCAAGCGATTCGTTTCTCCTGGTGGTTTACCACCCTGCTGCACAAATTCGATGATGATCCGATCCACCAGCGGCTGCAACGGGCCGAGTTGGAATACATAACCGGCTCGGCGGCTGGCCGCACCATGCTGGCCGAAAACTATGTCGGCTTGGCATTTGAAAAATTCGAGTAGAATAGAAACTTTTTGGCAAGGATCCGCGCAATGCACAACACAATCCAAGTGAGCGCTTCGGTCGACGAAGAAACAATTAGCGAGGGCCAGCTGTTGTGGACGCCCTCACCCGCGGTGATTCAGGCCACAAACTTGACCGGCTATCTGGGGTGGTTGCGCACTACGCGCGGTCTAGACTTTCCAACCTATCAGGCGCTCTGGCAGTGGTCAACCACCGCAATCGAAGCGTTCTGGGCGTCGTTATGGGATTATTTTGCCGTGGTCAGTTCCAGCCCCTACTCGGTTGTGCTGACCGAACGGAAGATGCCGGGTGCACGCTGGTTTGTGGGTGCGCACTTAAATTTTGCCGAAAATATCTTTCAACGCCAAACCACGGCGCGCCCGGCGCTGCTCTATCAGTCGGAAACTGAACCTTTAACCGCTATCAGTTGGCAAACTCTCTATGCGCAGACGGCCAAGCTCGCCCATGCGCTGCGCACCCTGGGTGTAGGCCGGGGTGATCGGGTGGTGGCCTATCTGCCCAATATTCCCGAAGCCATTATCGGCGTACTAGCGTGCGCCAGCTTGGGGGCGATTTGGTCCAGTTGTTCACCCGATTTTGGCAGCCGCAGCGTGTTGGACCGTTTCTCGCAGATCGGGCCGAAGGTTTTGCTGGCCGTTGACAGTTATCAATATGGTGGCAAAACATTTGACCGCCGCGCCACCATCGCCGAACTCCAGGCCGCCCTGCCCACGCTGCAAAAGACGATCCTGGTCACCCAGCGCGCAACGCCGGCGGCGGCGGACTTACCCCTAGCCAACACAGTGGATTGGCAAGCTGTGATGGCCGCCGCCGCACCAGAAGCGCTCACCTTTGAGCAGGTGCCGTTTGATCATCCGCTGTGGGTGCTCTATTCCTCGGGCACGACGGGCTTGCCTAAACCGATTGTCCAGGGCCACGGCGGGATTCTGCTCGAACACGCCAAAGTAACTACCTTGCACAACGATCTCAAAGCGACCGATCGTTTCTTCTGGTATACAAGCACGGGCTGGATGATGTGGAATTATCTGGTCGGCAGTCTATTGACCGGCTGCACGGTTATTCTTTACAACGGTAGTCCCAACTATCCCGACATGAACACGCTGTGGCGACTGGCCGAGACAAGCGGCATGACCTATTTCGGCACATCGGCGGCCTATATCAACGCCTGTCTGAAGGCCGGTCTCCAGCCCAAACAGCACTTTGCGCTCGATCAGTTGCGTGCACTGGGATCGACCGGTTCGCCGCTAAGCGTGGCTGGTTTTGCCTGGATTTATCGCCAGGTAAGTCCCCACCTGGCGCTAGAATCGACAAGCGGCGGGACAGATTTATGCACCGCCTTTATTGGTGGCGTGCGGATGTTGCCCATCTACGCCGGTGAGCTACAGTCGCCATTGTTGGGAGCCAGTGTGCAAGCCTGGAACGAAGCCGGCGAGCCAGTAGTGGATGAAGTTGGCGAACTGGTGATCACGCAGCCGATGCCATCGATGCCGCTCTACTTTTGGAACGATGTTGACAATGAACGCTATCTAGCCAGCTATTTTGATCTCTTCCCCGGCATCTGGCGGCACGGTGATTGGCTCAAACTCAACGGGCGTGGCGGCGGTGTGATCTATGGCCGCTCGGATGCCACCATCAATCGGCAAGGTGTGCGCATGGGGACAAGCGAGATCTATCGCGTGGTGGAAGGGTTGAACGAGGTGGTCGACAGCCTGGTGATCGACCTCGAAGCGCTGGGTGGCGCTTCGTATATGCCGCTTTTTGTGGTGCTGCGGCCGGGTGTGCAGTTCGACGAGGCGTTGCAGCAGCGCATCAAACAGCAGATTCGCCAGGAACTTTCGCCACGCCATGTGCCAGATGCGATCTTGGCGGTTGACCAGGTGCCTTATACCCTGAGCGGTAAAAAAATGGAGACGCCGATTCGGCGCATCCTGCTCGGCCACCCGGTCGAAAAAGTGGTCACACCGGGCGCCATGCGCAACCCAGAGGCACTGGCTTATTTTATCGCCCTGCGAGAGCGTAGGGAGGAAAGTGCGGTGGGACAGTGAGGCAGTTCTCGCTTGTCACCCTGTAAGGGTCTCGTGTCTAGGCGAGCAGAGACTCTTACAGGGTGACAAATTGGGCGGTTGTTTTTAGCTGCTTACTTAACGCAAAAATGCCTCGTGTAAACCGCCGTCCACGCTGATAATTTGGCCGGTGGTTTTGCTCAAACGTTCACTAGCCAGCAGATAAGCGGCTTCGGCCTGGTCATCCAGGCGGATGGGCGACTTGGTTAGGGTGCGCTGGGCGTAGAAA
>JBBRVA010000768.1:0-4216 GCA_038247295.1 Caldilineales bacterium
CTCTACGCCACGCGCTTTGATCTGTTTGATCAAGCGGCCGAATTGGGCATGGGCGAACCAGCGGCCTGGGTCGCCCTTTATTTGGATGGCAATGATCAGCCGGTTTCGGGCACCGACGTCACCGCCCATCTGCGTGTTTTTGATAACGCCAATCGCCAGCGCACTTTTGATGTCTATTTTGAACAGGATGAGGCTGGCGTCTATCGGGTGGCTGCCCTGGCCCAGGTTGAGCCGTTCAACACCGATCTGATCACGCCAGCGCCGGCCTTACCCACCTTTACCCCGCCGCCGCCGCCTGATAGCACGCGCCCGGCGTCCACACAAACTGGGGTGCTGACGGGGACGAACACCGTGAGTGAGACGCTCAACATATCGTCGGCCGTGGCCATGGCGCAAACAACGGCCCAGGCAGAAGACAATGTGTTAGTTGCCACCAACACACCTTTGGATACGCCAACCGGCACCGCCACCATCACGCCGACTTCCCCGCCCACGCCGACACCGACGATCACGAACACGCCGCTGCCATCCCCCACTGGTACGGCCACCGAGACCTCGACCCCAACCGAGACGCCGTTGCCGATCCCGCGCCTTGCGCCCGAAGAAGTGCCGCCATTGACGGGTATCGCCTTCCTGAGTGAGTCGGCACGCGTGCGGGGTGGCCCCGGCACCGATGTCATTACGATCGCCAGCATCGAAAATGAGACCCCGGTCGATGTCTTTGGCATAACGGAAGCCGGCGACTGGCTGTTGATTCGTTTTGGCGATGTAATCGGCTGGGTCTTCCGTGACCTGATTATTATCAATGGCGACCTGGCCGTGTTGCCGCTCTATCGGGCCGATGGCACGCCGCTGATCCCGCCGACGGCCACACCACCCACCACACCCGGTCCACCAACACCGACGGCGACACCGACCGAACTTTCTACGCCCGTGATCAGCCAACCGGCCGCCCAACCGGTGGCGGGCAATGGTCCACCCCCGGCGCCGGAAGCGGATGAAATGGTGCTGATCGTGGGGGGTGAGAAGATTCCGGCCAACCCGCTCGAGCCGATTCCAGTGATTGCCAACGACCGCAGCCTGGCCTTGCGGGTAGAAAATGCGACTGTCCAACTGTGGGGTGGCTTGATCGGGGAGGTTGGCGCCGGCTGGGTGGCCGCGCCGGCCGAATTGTTATGGGCGGGTGCGCAGCTTCAGGTGAAAGCACAGCCTGATCCAAGTGACCCGACCTTGCTGATTGCCGAACGCGTGCGCATTGTCGCTCCACCCGTCTTAGAACGTGCTTCTGTGCTCTCCTATCCTGCCTTAGCCGCTTCCGTCAGCCTGAACAGCGCGCTTGCTCTGATCGGCAGCCGTGAGCAATCGGGCGTCTATTTATTGGAAGACGCCGGTACCGCCCGGCCACTTTTGGCCAATGAACAAGAAGCCACCTGGGTAAGTGGCGACGATGCTGCCGGCATTTTGATCAGTGCGCCGGATTTGCCCACGGGCGCCAATACCTTTAGCTGGGTGCGCACCGATGGCACCGGTCTGCAGATTTTTGCGCAGCCCTTCTTCCGTATTCGCGGTGTGGCGGGTGACGCCTATGGTGGACTTTGGTGGATCGAGACGCCCCAGGCCAGCTTGGATCGGTGGCAACTCTGGCAATACGAACCGGTTGCCGGCAACATTGTCTTGCGGCTCCAAGCGAGTGGGGAACTCTTTAGTACGGGGAGCCGCATTGTCAACCCGTCGTTGGCGCCGGTTCTGCTGGCGGCTCGGCCCAACCTGGCTGCTGATCCAGGCGCTGGATCGACCGTGACCCTGTTATTGGATACACTGGACAACTCTACACAAGAACTCTACAAGGGCGTTTTTCAGTTGGTTGTGCAGAGCGCGGGCGATGGGCCGGGTCAGGTGGTTGGTGTGCCACAACTGCTGCTGGCGCCAGAAGATTACCGCGGACCGCTCCAGATCAGCCCGGATCGCGGGCGGTTGGCGTATTTCTATTTCAATCCCGAGCATCCCAGTTTGACCTCTGGCCAGATTCGCCCACCGAATACAGTGCGCTTGCTCACGTTGGAAGGCCGCGGCGCCAACACGATTCGCACGGTCTATGCCACCGAAACGCAATTTGAATTCTTAGCGCCGAATCTAGCTTGGCAAGGCAACGACCGCTTGTATCTGGCGCGCAGCCGTTTTGCCGAAGGTCAGATTTTTGGCGTTGATCGCTTTAGCATTGTGGCCGTGCAACTGCCTGCACCGGGCAGTCAAAGCGCGGGTCAAATCCTGGCCAGCAATTACGAATTGCCCAACCAGCAAAAACTGCGCGACTTTGCCGCTTGCCGTACCGGTGAATCGGCGCTGATGGTTATTGAAGGCGCAGACGGTAGCCTGCAATTGGCGCGCTGGGATCACGCAGGGCGGCCCGAACCTCTTTTCGGTTTGACATCGATTTTGACGCGGACCTTTATCTGTTGGCGGGTGCCGTAGTAAGAGTCGGGGAGTGGGGAAGTAGGGGAGGATTCTCTTCATCACCCCTACTCCCCTACTCCCCTACTCCCTCTCTTTTAACCATGCCGAACTTCCCTGATCTACTCACCACCTGGTTTACATCCGTTGCATGGAGCGATTTGCTCTTTGCCGCGGTCGCTTTGATATTGGTAACGCTATTGGTGATCTGGTGGAGCCAACAGACGCGCTACAGGTATCGGATCGCCATTTGTACCTTCCTCGCCGCCTTTCTGCTCTGCATTGCCGGGTTTTATATGTTTGAGGTGCCACCCTACTATGCCAGTTGTCCCGGCGGTTGCCCTGGTTGGCGTGGCTATCCTCGGCCTGTGGCGACCGTCTTGCTCGATGGCAGCAGCCGTATCTCTGGCACCGACTTTGGGCTAAATATGCTGATGCTCTGGCTGCTCTGGTTGGCCGCCAGTATGATCTGGCGCCTGTTGGGCATTGCGTTCCAGTGGTGGCAGCGACCTTTGCGCGCCCAGGTGCTTTTCATCTTCTTCGTCGCAATTTTACCTTGGGCGCTCCTGCCGCGTGCGTTGGATCCCCCGCAACCCCAACCGGTGGGCGAAGATTTGCGCCTGGCTAACAATGCGCGCCGTCTGGCTGAATTTACCTACCAGATTACAGGCGTATGGGTCTTGCGGTTGGCGCTAGAAGATGTGCGACCGGCCGTCCAACCGCCCGGCAGTGTGGCCACTGGCAACGAGATCGGTCACCAGGTTTGTTTGCGCGGCTATACCTACTTTTATGTGCCCTGGCGGCGTTACCGTCTAGACCTTGATCCTAGTGGGCGCACGGCGCTGGGCCTCACCGAATTGCCCCTGCGTGAGCCTTGCTGGGAGTAAATGATTGAAGATTTCAAATTGCGATTTACAAACTACGCTTTATATTTTTAAGGAATGAGCATGAACGCCATCCATAAAATCTTCCCCATCGCCCACTTTATCATCAGCATGTTTTTTATTGTCTGCGCCCTGGCGCTTGTCGTGATTGCTGCCATTGAGATCTGGACTGGCATCCAACCGCTGGCTGAGCTCGCGATCAATGAACGCCTCAATGCGATTCTTGAAGGAATCGCCCTCTTGACTGTGGCTGCGGCCGCGCTGGAATTGGGCCAGACACTGATCGAGGAGGAAGTGCAGCGCGAAGCGCAGATGAGCGCACCCACACGCGTGCGGCGCTTCCTATCGCGTTTCATGGTCGTCCTGGTCGTGGCCTTCTCGATCGAATCGTTGGTCGCGGTTTTCAAGTTTAGCCGCGAGAATCCGGCCCATCTCCCTTACGCGGCGGTGATCGGGCTGACCGCCGCCGCTTTGCTGATTGCCTGGGGCGTCTTTGTGCGGCTCAATCGCAGCGTAGAAGAACTGGAGCCAGAGGCGATGGCGCAGGTGAAGAAAGAAGATGAGAAGCTAAGGAACGAGGATTAAATAAACCCGTGAACTTATGCTTGATATAGACAGGGAAGTTCTTGGTTTAATAAAATCCTCGTTCCTAAACAACTAGTCCAGTACCAGATAAAAGCGAAAACCCCTTGCACTACTTTGAGTAGTAGTACAAGGGGTCTTCATTCACAACATATCTTCATTCACAAGATATTGTGTTTTGGCTCCTCGGGTTGGACTCGAACCAACAACATTTCGGTTAACAGCCGAATGCTCTGCCAATTGAGCTACCAAGGAATATTTGACAATATGTTGTGTGATTACCCACTTGTACGACTATA
>JBBRVA010000769.1:0-4209 GCA_038247295.1 Caldilineales bacterium
GCGGCATTGTGCAGCGTCAGATAACCTACAGAGGCCGAAAGCCGGCGCTGATAGCCCGTTATCACCAGAAGGCCTTCGTTGCCGTGCGGGCTTTGCGATCGATTGCGGAAGCTCAATGCATTGGCCGCCACATAAAGCGTACCGCCAGCCGGGATAACGACGCCGGGTTGAAAGGTCTGCTCGACACCGCCATCAACGCGCCAACCAGACAGATCGACGGCAATCGCATGCGGATTGACGAGGGTAAAGTACTCCTGATCGTGTGCGGGCGTGCTGTTATCCAACACGACGTGGCCAAAATTTATGTTTAGCGTGGCAGGTTGCGCGTCTGGAATCAAACCGGTGCCACCCGACCCGTGCGTTTGATAGAGATGAATGCGGCGTACTGCCAGATAGTCATTTTTTAAGCTATCCAGGGCACCCGGCACACTCTGGGTCGTCGCCCAGTCTGGCGGCCACGCTTGCAGATCCAGCGCAATGTCGCCCTGCATCTGCCCGATCAGCGCGTCGATACGCGTCTCGTAAAAGCGTTGTAGGTAGGGCGTCGCCGGCGGCTGCAAGATCTGGTCCATCAATGTGCGCAGTCGGCGCAGATACATGGTCCGCAACTCTGGAACGTTATAAATGTTTTCGATCAATTGGTTCCAATTGCCATCAAGCCGGGGATGTTGCTCATCGCCAAAAAGTGGATGGCTATGGGGATCATCGTCGGCCCATACTGTGGCGCGCAGCAGACCATTGGTGTACATGCGGCCAAAGGTCAGGTCTTTGTCCCACGGTAAGACTTGCCATTCCCCGCTGCCATTGGTATCGCGGTAGAGGTAATAGTTTTTGGCCACGGCATCATTATCGTGCATCAGCGTCGTGGCCGCCAGATAGTTGATCACTTGGGGTAAGTTGATGTTGTCGTAGAGAAAGCGGCGGCTCGCTTCGCCAGTTAGATAGAGCCCGCCGCGCAATGCGTAATAATCGCCATCGTCTTCTGTGCGTCGCGTCTTCTTTTCGTAGCTGCCTTTGTCCTCGCCGGCGCGCAGCGTGCTGTGCATCTTGTAGAGCGCGCCCTCCGGGTCCAGGTCGTGGCGTTCCAGATAGTCGGTGTCCAACTGTTCAATCAGGATGGCGACACTGTGGAACGCCCCGTTGCGTTGCATGCGCACGGGGAAGCTGATGCTATCGGCAACGCCGGCCGCGCGGTACGTTTCCCAAGCCAAAAGTGGGCGAATATAGGCGCGGTCGGTATAGGTGCTGTTCAGGTTAATCTCTTCGACGCGACCGGCCTGGGGCGAAAAACGAAAAGGATGTTCGCGTGTAAAATCAACTTTGTAACTTTTTTTATCATAGCGACGCGTGTAATCGCCGCGAATGCGCACAGCAACATTGTCATAGAATTCACCATCGTAGGCGAGCGAAGCACGCGTGCCGGCGTCTGTATTGGCGGCCGCAAAGTTTTCTACAAACCAATGCACCACTGGCAGCGGACTGCCCGTATAATCCGGCTGCACAACCGCACCATAATACTCGGCGCTTGCTGGATCGGTGAACAGCGGCAGGCGCGCCGTGCGGTTGACGCTGTCGGTAGCGGTCACAAAGTAGCGTACCATTTGGCCGGCCGTCAAGACGCCAGCGGGAATCAGCGCGCCATAACGCCCATCGCCCGCCGCACCGTCGGCATGTGCGCCATCATCGAGCATGGGCAGATCGATGCGCGCGCCATACATCACGCGGTAGTGCAACCAGACTTGCGGCGCGCCCGTTGGTGCCGCCGCCAGCGCAGTTATGGGCAGATCGCTTCCTGCTGGCACCGGTTCAACGCCATGATGCACATTGGCGAGGGCCGGTCCTTGATCTTCATTGGCCGCGCCATTAGCGGCACCCGGCGATGGGCGCAGAAAATAGCGTTCATGCCCGGCGCCGTCCACGCCATAGGAAACATCGCTATATTGTTCACCGGGCGCCGGCTGATAAGCCCAGGCGATCTCTTTTCCATCCGGCTTCACCAGGGCCAGATAGCCACCGTAGCGAGCTAGTTTAAAGTTGGTATGCAGGCGGCTGGGGTCACTGATGCGATCCTTATTCGAGGCAAAGACGACCAAGTAACCACCCGCCGGCAGCGTCATGTTGGGGAAACGCCACTTAGTCAGCTCTGTGGCGTCATCGGTCAAGTGCCAGCCACCTAGGTCGATGCTCTCGGCACTGCTGTTGAAAAGCTCGAGCCAATCCGAGCTTTCACCATCTTCATCCAGCAAGGTTGTGCGGTTGCCGGCCATAAATTCGGTGATCAAGAGTGGGGGCAAGGTCGGTGTGTTCGTAACCTGCGCTGGGTTGTAAATCAAGGGTAGAAATGTCAGTTCGGTTGGTTGCTCTTGCGTACGAGGGCTGGCAGATACGGCGCGCAGCCACGGTATCGGCAGCGATTGGCAACCAATCCAAAGGAGAGTTCCGGTCAAAAGGGCAATGATTGTATAACGAAGATATGGCATAAGCTACGGCCCTGCGCCGATCTGAACGGTGGTTAACTCTATGCTATCACGCTTGGCGGCACCCGTCGCGTCATCGACTGCCAGGCGGGCTCCGCCATCCCCATTCATCATCCCAATGACCAAACGGTAATCGCCCGGCGTGGCGTCGCCGGCAATCGGTACGCGGTAATGATCGGCAATCAACTCACCGACTGGCCAATCATCGGTTGGCAGCGCGTCGCAGCCGGGTTGACTGGCGAGTTGGCCGACGAGCCGGTTGTCTATGCCGAACACTTGGTTAAAAACAGTATACTTTTCATCGATGCGTGCAGTAGTGCGCCAGTATAAGGTCAAGGTAAGCAGTTCGCCTGGTTGCACGGCAGTTCGCTCAAGCGCGTACCCTTCCAGCCAGATGGTATCACCGAAGCGCAGGTGCAGCGGGTAAGCCATCGGTGGTTCAACGACGGGCGTGTCGAGCGGAAAATATGGCGTCGACAACACATTGTCAAAGCGTTGGGCATAGATGGCATCGTCAAATATTTGCGGCGTGGGCGTCGAGCCGCCCAGTTGGAAGATCTGAAGGCGTGGCTGCTGATTGACCAGCACTGTGCCCCACAGATGTGCCGTTTGTTGCAGGGCGGCCAGTCGCTCAGCTTTGTCGGCCTGGCTTTTGCGCTCCAACGAATCAACCAGCATGAAATACTTGTGGTCACGCAAACAGCGATCTGCCCCGCGCGTGTACCAATCGGCCACCCAGTCGTCGACATCGTTGCTTTCATAGGGCCCATCAAGCAGACCATCGGCATAGAGCACGCCCACGGTCTTCCAGCCATTGTGCAGCGGAAAACCAAAGAGGGAGCGGTCGTCCGGTTGCTCGTAAACCGTCCAGAAGCCAGCCGGGCGATTCAGATCCCAGGTGCGGTAGATTTCCACGCCATTATAGACAAAATACCAGGCAGCATAGCTGCCAAAGAGAAGAATCGCGGCCAGCGCAACCAATCCACCCGCCACACCAGCCAAACAAACGCCCCAACGCCGCCGCAATGCCAACCAGCCGCGAGCGCTGATCATACCAACGATCAAGACCCAAGGCAAGAAGAAGACGTAGACATGGGTGCGCGGCTTGGCCACAAAAAAAAGCGCAAGCAGCACCAAGCTGCCAAACCAGAGCCAGAGGGTGCGTTCCACCGATCTGTCGTCCGCAGGATTGCGCGCAAGCGCAAACCAAGCGCTGACAAAGAGGGCCAGAAAAAAGACAAATGTGAGGTCAGTTGTGCCAATCGTCAGCCAGGTTGGATGGGCAAAGGTCAGCCCAAGACCGGCCAGAGTGACAGCAATCAGCAGCCAACGCCAGGCTGACGCCAGCGCCTGCCAATAGACGCGCAGCAGCGCCAACGTGGCCAGCCCGATCAGCAGCAGCACAGCGTAGGTGGTGTCGTACAACGTCGTGCGCAAGAAAAAATCGGCCAGATGATTATACGGAAGGCGGCCGCCAATCCGCTCATCCGCCAAATAGGCCACGGTGTTGCGAAAGCTGGGGTGTAGAACAAAGGGTACAAAAAATGTGGCCAAGATTGCACCACCCACCGCGCTGGCACTGATTAAGGCCAGGACAAAGCTCACTGGTTTGTGGCGCTGCCAGATCTGCCACAACAAATAGAGACCAGGTATAACAACCAACGCCGCTTCGTAATGGGCCAGCATGCCCGTAGCGAGGAAGAGCGCGGCCAGGAGCAGGTAGCGTCTTAGC
>JBBRVA010000770.1:0-4201 GCA_038247295.1 Caldilineales bacterium
CGGGCCGCAAGCGCGCGAACGGGTGACGGCGATCCTCGATTGGTTGCAGCAACAGCGTGCATTAGAAATCCTGGACGAAGCCAATGCCCTATTGAGCGCCGCGGGCATGTCCCCTTTGCAGGAACGGGACACTGCCGAAGCCATCCTCATCCAAAAACTATCCGCACAAGCCAGTGCGAATCAACGCCTATTGGCGGATGCACCCTCGACGCTAGCACGTTCATCATATACGCCGCCGCGCCACAACCTTCCGCCCCAACTCACGCCATTTATCGGGCGCAGCGAGCAAATTGCCCAATTAGTACAGCAATTTCAAACGCGTCGCTTGCTCACCTTGACAGGCGCGGGCGGTGTGGGCAAAACACGTCTGGCGTTAGAAGTTGCCAACCAATTGTGCGCTGAATTTGCCGATGGCATTTGGTTTATCGATCTGGCCCCACTCACCAACCCAGCATCGGCCCTTCAGCGTATCCTCGACCACTTTGGCTTGCCGGAGCAACCAGATCGCCCGCGCCTAGCGATGGTGACCGCCTATTTGAGTACCAAACAGCTCTTGCTCATTTTAGATAACTGTGAGCACTTGATTGACGCTTGCGCCGAGCTGGCCGAGGCGATTCTCCAGCACTGCCCCCAAGTTTCTCTGCTGGCGACCAGCCGTGAGGCGCTCAACATCAGCGCCGAGCTGCCCTGGCGTGTGCCCTCACTTACCCGTCCCCTCGCCAACCAGCATTGGCAAGGCGCAGCAACATCCGCTCAACCCTTCCTCTCGCCAGCAGAGTTGCTACGCTTTGAAGCAGCCACGTTGTTTGTTGAGCGGGCGCACAGGCACAAGCCAGACTTTGTGCTTAGCGCCGACAACGCCCCAGCCGTTGCGCACATTTGTAGTCGGCTGGATGGCATTCCGCTGGCGTTGGAGATGGCTGCGGCGCGCGTCAATGTCTTTACCGTGGAAGAGTTGGCAAGGCGGCTCGACGGCGCGTTTGACCGGCGGTTTCAACTGTTGACCAGCGGTTCGCGCACCGCGCCCCAACGCCAGCAAACCTTGCACGCAACCCTGGAATGGAGCTATGCGTTACTGACACCTGCCGAACAAGATCTGCTGGTGCGCTTGTCTGTTTTTAGTGGTGGCTGGACAGCCGCTGCGTCCGAGGAAGTGACAGGCTCGACGCTCGATCTGCTGGCGCAACTGGTCAACAAGTCGCTGGTGATTGCCGACCAGCAGGCTGGGCAGACGCGCTATCGGCTGTTGGAAACTGTGCGTCAATTTGCTGTGGAACGGGGAATGATCGAGGAGCAAGCGTATCGGCAGGCCCAGACACAACATAGTCGCTACTATCTTACATTGCTCGGCGAACAAGAGCAGCCGCTAGAGAGTCCACAACAACGTGCGGCCATTGACATGATTCGTGCTGATTTCGAGAACATCAGCGTCGCCTGGCGTTGGGCGGTGCAAGCGCGTGAATTTACCCTGCTGGCTCCAGCAATCCATACCGTTTTTCTCTACTGCGAAGTGCGCGGCAATTACCGAGAAGGCATTCTCCTCCTCAGCGATGTCTTGGCTGGGCTTACTTCTGCTGCCACCACCAGCCAACCGCACTTGCAGCCGCTCTTGGCAAAGGTTCTGATGCGGCTCGGCGCTTGCGAAGTCATGGTCGATCAGCACAAGCTCGGTATCGATCATCTACAACAGGGGCTTGGCTATGATGCTGATCAGCAAGAGCGAGCCTTTGCACTAACATACATCGGGCACTCTGCCATTCAACGCGGCGAGGTAGCGAGTATCCCAGCAATGCGCCAGGAAAGTTTGACACTCTGCCAACAGTCCAATGATCGCAGTGGTGCAGCCCGCGCCTTGTTTTTGCTAGATAATGGCATTCACGGATTTGCTGAGGCTATCGAGCGTTGTGAAGAGAGCTTGGCACTTTGGCGGGAAGTAGGACGACCCGATCGTATCGCCGAAGTATCCGGTCTTTTGGCTTGGCACAAGTGCTGTCAGGGTGATTATGAGCAAGCCAATGCCTACTGGCAAGAAAACATAAAAATATGCAGCGCGCTGGGTATGCAGCATGCGCTGGCTTGGACACTTGACTGCCTGGGCTGGGTTGCTTGGTGTCAGAATGACCTGACAACCGCCCAAAAACACCTAGAGGCTGCCTTGGCGCTCTATCGCACAATCGGCACTCCTTCCCAAATTGCGATGTGTATGGCTGAAATGGCGCTTGTGCTGCGTTCTAATGGTGATGTTGCGCAAGCCGTTCAGGTGGCGCGTCAGGCTGTCGTTCTTGTCCGTGATGCCGACAATCATCAATTTATGCTGGTCGTAAGCCTGAATTATTACGGTGCAACGTTGATTGGCGCAGAGGATGCTATGGCAGCGCGTCAAGAATTAACGGAAGCCTGCCAACGGGCATGGAAAGCGCAATATCATTTTTTTCTGGTGAATACGTTTTATTACTTTGCCGAGTTGTTGGTGCTGGAAAGCAGTGCCCTGAACCTGCCGCTTGCACTTGAACACAAAGCATTGGCCGTGACGCTGCTCACCTGCGTGCGTATTTACCCAACAACATGGCAGATCTATCGGGACAAAGCGGCGCAGTTGCAAGCGGAAATCGAAAGTGCACTACCATCCGAAATGCTCGCCAGTGCCATCGCACACGGACAACATTGCAGCCTGGAAGAGATGGTTAGCGTGCTGCTGGGAACGGTGGATAGAAGATAATACCGGCTGCGGGTCACATTGTATGCTCAAATTTGACAAACGCGATATGAGAATCTATAATCTCATCAAGATTGATGTAAAGATTGATGAGGAATTTGATGATGGCGCCACTCACCCAATTCGAGACAATACGCACAACGGTAACAATCCCGGCAAGCTTGATGCAACGCAGCCAACATTTTTTGGATCAAGGGATCGTTCCGAACCGTAATGCGCTCGTTGTTGTTGCCCTGGAACGTTTTTTAGCAGAACTGGAGCGCCAGGAAATTGATCGCCAGTTTGCTGCCATGGTTGATGATGTTGCGTATCAGGCATTGAATGAACAAATGGCCGAGTCGTTTGTTGCCAGCGATTGGGAGGCGCTAGGGCTGGCGGAACAATCCGCATGAGTATCACCACGAATATCAACCGGGGGGATGTATTTGATGCTCGTCTCGATCCAACGGAAGGGTCAGAACAGGCCGGTGTTCGACCAGTTGTGGTCGTCAGCCGTAATGCCATTAACCAATACAGTTCTGTACTTGTCGTAGCCCCTTTGACTACAGCAACCAATGTCAAGCGTCTCTATCCCAACAATGTGCCGATTGCGCAAGGCGAGGCTGGCTTGACATCTGACTCTGTGCTGTTGGGCGGGCAAATCCGTGCCATCGCAAAGTCGCGTTTGCTACGCAAGCGGGGCGAGTTGTCGCGGACTACCTTACAGCAGATTGATAAGGCGTTGCGCATTACGTTAGATTTATGAGGATTCCTAGCGGCAAATTCGCCTTGCTCAAACTCTTTCCTTAAGCCACCATCAACCTCTCCAACTCAGCCGGATAGACAAGACCGTGTGCCTCTGCCAACTCGATTGCCGCTTCTTTATAAAACTGGAGAATGACCAAACCCGCCTGACGAATGGCCTCTGCCTCCAGCGGGCAGAAGGTAGCTTGTAACGGTGCCAACTCCGCCACCGGCATGGCTTGTTCAACCTTGAAATAGGGCTCTTCGCCAATATCGGCATCGGCGAAATTGTGGCGCAGGCGGGCCAAATTGACACAGATGTGACGCATAATCTCCAGCGAACCGTAGGCAAACCAGAGCTGATTGCGCGCCAATGCTTTATGGAAGTGACCGATTTCATGCCAGAAATTCATGATCAGTTGGCGTAGGGTTTCGGTCTGTTCGGTTGGCTCCGCTTCGTGCAGGGGAAAGTCAACGCCTGCTAGGATGCCTTGTTTATCCACCAGAACCGTATACGCCCCGCCGTGAATGTGCTGGAAGCGGCTCTCACGACCGATCCACAATTCGCCTTCAACGCCGTCGGCCAAGATGAAGAAGTAGCCATACGGTTTCCCAAAATATTCCAAGAAGAGCGGGTTGCCCAAGCTGCGTACAAATGTCTCCCGTCCAGCGAGAAACGCCTCATACGCCTCATCAGTGGTGATCACGTAGAGGTCGAGGTCTGAATGGGCATCCGCCGTGCCGGTTGCATAGGAGCCGCCA
>JBBRVA010000771.1:0-4200 GCA_038247295.1 Caldilineales bacterium
CAATGGGTAACGCTGAATGGTTAATGGTTAATTAAGGATCAGCCACGGCGTGTACTACCTCATTAACCATTACCCATTCAGCATTATCCATTAACCATTATGCTGGTTCTTTGTCCAATACAGCCTGGCAGGCAGTCTGCATTTCGTTGGCTGCCTCTTCGGGCGTCTTTTCGGCCAAGATCATGGCGTCGTAGACAGCCTGGAACGTGTTGTCAAACTCTTCACCGCGGAAGTTAGCCACCAGGTAATCTGCCTCGATATTCTCCATAATCGGCCGGAGTTTGGCATAGGCTGGCTCGGCCTCATACACGCGGTCGTCGGCCCACACATCAGCGCGCGCAATCGGGCCTTTCTGACCCTGGATCAGCGCCTGCACATTCATCTCTTTGCCGCTAATCCAAGAGAGAAATTTGAAAGCGGCGTCCGGCGCGGTGGACGAGGTCGTAATGCCAAATACATGCTCGTTCAACATACTGCGGCGTTCGTCACCTTTGTTGACCACGGGTGTCAGCGCAAAGCCGATCTCAAAATCTTTGAAAGTATCTGGGTAGATCTGAATGCGGAAGGGCCAAATGTCCACCGCCAAGACCTTTTGTCCACCAAAAAGTTCTGGTGCATTGACGGCACCTGCGGATGGCGAGGGCGATACTTTTAAAGTGTTCGCAAGGTCATAATCATACTGTAGCGCTTGAATAAAGGCGTCGGCGGTGTCGAGCAGCGTCACCTTCTTGCCTTCGGCATCAACCGGCTCAACGCCGTGTTGGCGCAGATAGGGCGCGCCGCTAAAAGCCAAGTACGCACGGTCGGCCGTGGAATAGCCAAAGACATCGTCGGTCGTGCCTTGTTGCGCCCACGCGGCCAATTCATCAAAGGTCCAGTCATCACTCGGTTCGCCAATGCCCATTTCGAGCGCTTTGGTCTTGTTGTAAGCAATGATCGGTACAATCGGCTCGGAGATGAAGGAGAGCCAGTAGGTCTTGCCTTCGGAGCTATTGGCGTTGAGCGCGCCTTCGAAGAAGTTGGCTTTCAGGTCGTAGCCAGCACCCTCGGCCAGCGGATTCAGATCGGTAACGATGCCGTAGCTAGTACCCCAAGCAATATGCGAACGGTGGCGGGGCGGGAACCAGACCAGATCGCCCAATGTGCCGGCGGCGGCAAACGAGAGAATTTTGGGAATATACTCGGCTGTCCAACCGGGGATCGTTTCCAGTGTTACTTCGACATCCGGATTGGCGGCCTTAAAGCCATCGATATCTTGGTCGAGCCCCATCTGAATCCAGCCTGATACATCCTGCTTCTCGACCATGTGGGCGCGAATCGTTGCCTTCTCGGTTGTGGGCGCGGCGGCCTCACCACCGCTTGCTGCTGGTGCTGCGGCGGGCGCAGCGGGTGCGCAGGCGGCCAAGAGGGTGGCCCCGAGTGCCGTCGAACCGACGGCGCTCAAAAAGGTGCGGCGCGAAAACCGCTTCATGTCACTCATTTGTTTTTCTCCTTCGTTTTTAAACAGGGAACAGAATGATTAAACAGCAAATTATTTCCACGAGTGAACAAAACCCGTGAAGCGAAACAACAGGATAAACCTCGGCGTAAGCGAGTCTGTTAGCTGGGGAAATGATGAGACAAGCACGCCGTGGGGCACAACAAGATCACGAACGATAAGCGAATCCAGGTCTTGAATCTGGTGAGGTAAGCACAATCCACACAAAGTCTCATCTATGAAAAGTGTGAAAACCGATGTTTTGTTGCAGGCAAAATATTGCGTTTTCATACGTTCGGCTGATGAGCGCCACACAAATTGCATCGGTTGATTTGGACTATCTACATTATAGCATTGCCAATAAAGAGCGTCAAACGGGATGTTAGCAGCCACGATAGGGAAACAGGTAGGCAGGTAAACAGGGAAACAGGTAGACAGGTAAACAGGTAGGCGTCACCTGTCTAACCTACGTCGTTTGCCGCCAGACACGTTCGCCGCCGATAGTTTGCGTAAAGTCTTGAATACGTTGCTCTAAATGGGTGTGACTGTTGAAAAAAGTGCTCAATTGTGACTTGAACTCGGCGATCGCTGCAATCTTGGCCTGCACTGCTGCGGCCGTGAGCGGGATAATCTGCGCTTGCCAGCGCGCCTGCTCGGCAGAAATTACATTTTCTAATGCACCAGTTTGCTCGGCATAGGGATAGTCTTCATAATAGATTAAGTCTTTGACCCCAAACGCCCGCTCGGCGGCGGCGCGCGCCAGCTGGTGATCAACATGGTGACCAATCGTGAGCGGTACAAAGATCTGTCCATGCGTTGGCAAATGTGCCATCTGCTCAGCCAATTCGTCGATTAAGCTATGTTCGGCCGGGTCTACGCTGCCAAAAATATCGGCATCGGAAACATAAAATGGCGCGCCACTTTGCGGATGATAGCGATAGATACAGTCTGGCACACGCCAGTGCCGCGTGTCCGCGCCAAGGATGAGATTCGCCGCTAGATCCTCTTGACGGCGTCCGGCGACGGCATCGGCCAGCAATTCCCAGCGCGCATGCAGACTTTGCGCATAGTCAGAAACGGCGGAAATCGCCGGATCGCCGGCCGTAATTGTAACAATCAGGACGCGTTGGCCAGCGTTCGTCTGCTGGAAGATTTGACCACCACACGAGAGCGCCGCGTCATCCAGGTGTGGGGAAAGATAAATTGAATCATAATCGGTCTGCATAATACGCTCTTTCACTTGGGAAACACGATTTTAGCAAAGACATTTTTGAGGATAACAGAATTCGGTAAACAGGTAGACAGGTGACGCCTACCTGTTTACCTATTTACCTATTTACCTGTCTACCTGCCTACTTGTCTGCCGAATTACGCTATTTCCAGCGTAGGCTTACATTCTATTCTCTCGATTACATGCTATACTGCCCGTCGTACTACGGCAGGTTCCAATCCAATAAATCAGCAAAATAAAGATCATGACGAACCAAACTATTCCTTCTATTCGGCGCATTGCTATGCTCAGCGTGCATACCTGTCCTCTTGCCTTGCTCGGCGGCAAAAAGACGGGCGGCATGAACGTCTACGTCCGTGACTTTGGCCGCGAACTTGGCTGTCATGGCATCCAAGTTGATGTTTTCACCCGTTCCCAAGATGATTGCCAGCCGATGATCCGGCATGACCTGGGCAACGGCGGTCGCGTGATCCACATTCCGGCCGGGCCAGAAAAACCAATCCCCGTGGCCGAAGTGGGCAACTACCTCGATGAATTTACAACTGGCGTGCTGCGTTTTGCGCAGGCCGAAGGGATCGAATATGACTTGATCCACAGCCATTATTGGCTCTCTGGTCTGGTGGCCGAACAGTTGCGCAACGCCTGGCATGGTGTCCCAATTGTCCAGATGTTTCACACGTTGGGCCACATGAAAAACCGCATTGCGCAGGACGAGAGTGAGCGCGCCCCGCAGGTGCGTCTGGACGGCGAAGCCCACGTCGTGCAGATTGCCGATTGTTTGATCGCAGCGACACCGGCGGAGGAGACGCAACTGATGGAACTCTACGCTGCCGACCCCGCAAAAATTGCCGTGATTCCCCCTGGTGTGGATTTGGCCCGCTTTCGCCCGATTCCCCCAGCCGTGGCCAAGGAAAAGGTCGGCATCCTCTGTGGCGATACGAATATTGTCTTTGCGGGCCGCATTGAGCCATTGAAAGGCATCGACACTTTACTGCGCGCGATGTCGATTTTGCAAGAACGCCATCCGCAGGCAGTGAAGGATACGTGTGTCGCCATTATTGGCGGCGATCCGTGGGCGGATGATCTCGATGCGGAGATGGCGCGTTTGCAACAGTTGCGCTCGGACCTGGGCATTCACGATCTCGTTACCTTTTTGGGCGCCAAAGACCAGGATATTCTGCCTAACTATTACGCGGCGGCGGAAATGGTTGTGATGCCTTCACATTATGAAAGTTTTGGCATGGTCGCACTGGAAGCCATGGCGATGGGCACACCTGTAATCGCCTCGGAAGTGGGTGGATTAGCCCATCTTATCCAACACGGTGTCACTGGGTTTCAGGTGCCGTCGCGCGATCCAGAAGCGTTGGCCGCCCGCATGCTCGATCTGTTAACCAATACCGAACTGCGCCAACAATTAGGTCGCCAGGCCCGCCAATATGCGCAACAATACGACTGGAGCAACATCGTCCAGCGCATGTTACGCGTCTACCGC
>JBBRVA010000772.1:0-4199 GCA_038247295.1 Caldilineales bacterium
GATGAAGAGGATGGCGGGTAAAAGTTCGCTGGGCAAGTATGGCGCGCCTGTTGCGAATGAAGGTCTTTCCTTCCTGGGCGTCATCTTCCCCGAACCGATTGTGCACCGTGTGCGCATCAGTTACGGCACGGCTGCGCTGGGTCCCGATGATGGCGATGGCGTGGATGTGGCGGTGATGGATGATTTTATTTATGGTGAACCACAACCCGTGCCGGTAACCGCCGATATAGCGCCCGAAGCCGGGGAAATTGAGGCCAAGTTTGCGACGGTCGAAGCAGGTCGGCTGGCCGCGCTGACCATTGACCTCAGCGCTGTCGAACCCACGGCGGACGAACTGGGCTATGCCGTGTGGCTGATCGATGACGAAGCGGGTTATACATTGGCCGGTTCCGCCACAGCGGGCGCAATTTTTAGCTATACCCACCCCAGTGGGGCCAACTTGGTCGGCATTACGGCGGGCGTAGCGTTGAGCCTGGATGATCCGAATGATGCCGATCGCAAGGCGCCGGGCGAAGTTCACTATGTGGGTGAAATCCCAGCCGCGATGCGAGCCGATGTGCGTACGCTGGTTGTGGCGGCCTTGGATACACCGGATAACATGCCCTATGATCCGGGTCTGAACGAACAGTCTGCTCTGGCCTGGGAACATGGTCAACTGGCGCAAAACGCGGCGCTGGCCGGCGATCTTTCCGGCACGCGCCTGCACGCCGAACATGTCTGGAACATCCTGCACGGCGCACAAAGTGAACTCCTTGGTGATATCAACGAGGATGGGCAGACGCAAAATCCGGGCGACGGCTATGGGGTCTGGCCCTACGCTTTTAAGGTGGCAGAAGTAGCGACGCAGATTGCCGCCACCCCCGACCTGGACGAACATCGCCAGGAAGCGGCGCTGGGTGTGGTCCAATGCGCGCAGAACATCTCGAACAATTGGGGGCCGGCAGCGGATGAAAGCATCCGGGCGATTCTCGACGCCGGCAATGCCGACATCGCCAAAGCGCCGGTTCAAGAGCTAGTCACCACCCTCGCCGCGCTGAGCAACGGCGTGGATGCCGATGGCGATGGCACCATTGCCGCCAGCGCAGGTGAATGTGGCGCAGCGCAGGCGTATCAACTCAGCCATCACCTGTTTGACATTCATTTGGAGCACGTGGAATAACTTCTGCATAGCTCAAAAAAGTTACTTTGGCGTAATACCGTTGTTCACTCGTCATTCAAAGCTTGATCCCGAAGACACACGAACTAAAATGACGCTTCGTGTGTCTTCGTGGATCAAGTTTTCTCAATGAACCTCAGTTGATCAATTGGCCACCACTGACGTTGATGCACCGATGAAGGAGTGACCAACACTACTACAAATCCCACGCCACATGATGCGCTTGGTCCAGCGTCTCGATCAATTCATTCATCAGGCGCAAGTAGGCAGCCATGTCATCGGTGAAGTCGTGCCAGAAGTGTTCGGCAAAAGTGATCGACTGTTGATCGTGCCATTCGGTTTGTACCTCGTCCCACACTGCTTGTAGATTGTGCCAACTGGCGTGACTTTCATAGCGCAGCTCATCCATTTTTGACTATCCCTTGCGTTCAGCGTTGCCGAAATTGCTTTCTTTCTCTTCAACCGGTTTGATCGTGATCGGGGAGCCGATTTCGCTAGAGGCGTCATAAAAGAAGATTTGGGTCGGCGTGGTTCCTGTGAGATCGATGGTGGGGGGTGGCACGACGACGCTGCGCAAGTCAAGGACGGCTTCCAACCCGGCCAGGATGTTATCGAGAAAGGTGATGACCCTGGATAGATCGAATTCGAGGCAGTCTTGCAGATGGGTTTGGGCCTGTTGATAGGCTTCCACCTGTTGCGCCAGCCGATATTGCATGTGCAAGATCGCGGTGAGTTGCATTTCCGCTTCGTAGAGCGCTTGCTGATAACTAGAACAGTCGATCCAGCCGCCCATCGCTGCGGCGTAGGTTGCCTCTGCATAACATTCGGTTGCCTGGCGCTGGCGAATTTCGTTGGTACGCCGCCAGTGATCTTCCGCATGATCCAAGGCGACCTGGGCGCGTGCGATTGCCTGCTCAATGCGCGCCATCGCCGCGCTTTGGCGATCAGCAAAGCGCACCAGTCCGTGGCGCAGCCGTTGCACTGCTTCCAAACGCACATCGAAATCGGGCATGGAGCTCCTTATGGCTGGTCTTAGAAGCGATTCAGAAGAAATAAGCTTACAATACAACAACGGATTCAGACAGAAACGGATACAACAGTTGTCAGACCGAGCAGCATCCGTTCCTGTCCGAATCCGTTGTTGTATTACAGACGCGTCTCAAGCACCACGCGCAACCGTTCGATTAGGGTCAGCAGATATTGTTCGTATTCATCGGAACTGTGCAGATAGCGCTCGATGCCCTGGGTGATTTCGCCGAGCGCCTGACCAAACTGCGTATAGCGGTCATCTTGCCAACTCTCGCCCAGGTCGCCCCAATGCGAACGGATGCTGCCGAAGTCGTCACCCAGTTTGTTGTTGAAACTACGTAGGTGGTCGCGAAAGCGGATCAGATCGTCGAGGCTGTCAATGCTTACTTTGTCGGACATAGGAGTCTCCTTAGGACAATAACAACAGCACCCCCTCCTAACCTCCCCCAAACGAGGGGAGGGACTGTTGCGGGACGTGGATTGTCTCTTCTGCTTTCGACTGTACAACCAACATTCTATGCCCCATTACAACTCCCTCCCTGTTTGGGGAGGGCTGGGGTGGGGTGCGTTTGTTAACCGTTGCATTACCTCACGTTCGATCACGGCCAACACCCCATCTATGTTACTCAGGACATCCAAATTTGAAAATCGTAAAACTGTAAACCCAGCATCTTCTAAAAAACCTTGCCGAATTGCGTCTTCTGGTTGCGTGTACTGATGGATGGGGCCATCGACTTCGATAATTAAATGGAGTTGAGGACTGCAAAAATCTGTGATAAAGCGTTCAATGGCAAATTGGCGGCGAAATTTGACGCCGCGGATTTGTTCTTTGCGAATGCGTTGCCACAGCGTGGACTCGGCAGCCGTAGGCTCCTGGCGCATTTGCCGGGCAAGCGGTTTGAGTTTTTTCCAGAGTTCAGGCGGCGGTTGCCATTCGTGTCTTTCATACATAGTTACCTCCAACGCACCCCCTCCTAGCCTCGTGACAACTCTCACGTTTGGGGGAGGCTGGGGTGGGGTGCTTTAGGATTAACGGCCAAACCTACCCCCTCCTAGCCTCCCCCAAACGTGGGGAGGAACCGTCACGGGACGTAAGCTTGTCGCTTCTACTTTCGATAGCACCACCAACATACTTTACCCCACAACAACTCCCTCCCTGTTTGGGGAGGGCTGGGGTGGGGTGCTTTTTGCCAGAGCAAAACAGAGACCAGAGAATCAAAAGCTGGGGGCAACAACACGAAAACCGCTGTAGTAGCCCCGGCCATTCAGGTAGTCGTAGTTGTCGCGAGCGGCGCACCGCACGACATTTGCATCGCTGCCGTAATACCCACCGCGCAGCACACGTCTGTCCGCACCGCCTTCATGGACATCCTCGCACCATTCATACACATTGCCTGCCATGTCCAGCACACCGTAGGGGCTGGCGTCCTGCGGATAGTCGTCTACGCTGCTGGTGTCACCAACATTGTTATTATAGTTGCACCGTTTACTATCAGGTTGGGCTTCACCCCATGGGTAGGGGCGCCCGTCCGTACCACGCGCCGCCTTCTCCCATTGGCGTTCGCCGGGCAACTGCACCCCAGCCCAACGACAAAAGGCTTGCGCGTCCTGCCAACTCACATGGGTCACTGGATGTTGTTCTTTACCTATCGTAATCTTGCCATTACCCCAGTGTTGAGGTTTCTCGTAACCAGTGGCATCGACAAAAATTTTATACTGGGCATTCGTGATCGGTGTTTTACTGATCCAGAAGTCGTCCAAGTGAACTTGTTGCTTGTTTTCGCCATAGATAAATTTGCCAGCCGGAATTTTGACAAACTCAAGATTCAGCAGGCTCCAAGCAACACGCCGTGCAAGTACAGCAGCATCGCGGTAGGACGCATCGAATTTCAGCAACGCTTGCAAGGCGACATTGGCAATCTGATCCTGTTTGGCATCCAAAGCTTGTTTGGCTTGGCGATAGTAACTTTCGCAAAGCAAAGTCCTTGCCTCAGCATCGCTCTTCTCTTTTCCC
>JBBRVA010000773.1:0-4166 GCA_038247295.1 Caldilineales bacterium
CGCTGATCGTTTGCGTACTGCCATTCGCAGCGGCAACTTGCGGCCCGGCGAACGCCTGGTCGAGCGCGACCTGGCCGAGCGGCTGGGGATGAGCCGCATTCCGATCCGCGAGGCGATCCATCGCCTGGCCGAGGAAGGCTTGGTGCGTAAGTTGACGCATCGGGGCACCTTTGTCTATGCGCCCACCCTGGCTGAGATCGAAGAAATCTCGTCGTTGCGCGTGGTGCTAGAGCGCTTTGTCGTCGAACGGGTAATCACAAACTGGACGCTCGACCACGAAGTACGCTTGCAACAGGTGGTCGAGTATATGCGCAATGCCGCCACCAATAAAGACGTGCATGGGGTGTCGGATCAAGATTATCTCTTTCACCGCGTGTTGTGGGAGATTGCCGACCATCGGCTACTGTTGGAGGTAGTTGCCAGCCTCGGTGCGCGCATCAACCGTTTTTTGCACGAAGCCAATGGCATTTTGACTGCCGAGCAGCTCGATGAGCATGTCGTTGCCCATGAACAACTGATCAAAGTCTTGCAGCGGGGTGATGTGTTGCGGGCCCAAGATGAAATGACACAACATGTGCTTAGTGCAAAATCTAGAATTTTGAACTATTGTAATTTCCCTGATGGCGTGGCGATTGCTGAAGCTTAATCCTGGTTGTATTTTTGCTGGCAAGGAGCAAACCAATGAACACATTCAAACTAACCGATGCCCAACTCAACTTCTTCAACACGTTTGGGTACCTCGGCTTTTCCGGCCTGTTGGTCGACCGCAGCGCCGAGATCGAGCGTGAATTCGAGGCGCTTTGGCAAGCACATGGCGGCGGGCATAATGGCAAAACGCACGATGGTACAGCGCGCTCGTGTATTGTCCCCTTTATCGATCAGAATGTAGCGCTTTCCTCGCTGTTGGATGACCCGCGCATTACGGGTATTGCCAGCAGCTTGCTGGGCGAAGATTTTAACTACATGGGCAGCGATGGCAACTATTATGTGGGCGATACGAATTGGCATTCAGATGGTCAGCATAAAGAGGGCCTGCACATCAAGTTGGCCTTTTACCTGGATCCGGTGACGCGCGCCACCGGCGCGCTGCGGGTGATACCGGGTAGCCACCTGATGGGCGACCGCTATGCCGACAAATTGCAAGCCGAGATCCGCAAAAGCGCCGAACTCTGGGGCAGCGAAGGGCGTGATGTGCCCGCGATTGCCCTGGAGACGCAGCCGGGCGATCTGGTCTGTTTTAACCACAACACAAAACATGCCGCCTTTGGCGGCAGCAAACGCCGGCGCATGTTCACGATCAATTTGTGCCAACGCTATCCAGAGCAACGCGTGGAAGAGTTGCGCAAATATATCAGCGGCGTCGCGCGCTTCTGGGTTGATCGCGGCTACGGCCAGCAGATGCTCAACACCGCCGGGCCAGAACGCATGCGCCATCTAGAGCAGGTGATGGCCAACGACGGGCATCTGGCCGAGTTAGCGCGTGAGGCGCGCGAAAAGATGACCGAGCCGTCGCGTGGATAGGTGGTTGCCAAAGCAAAGAAACCGAATGGGGTGTCTATCAATTTCCCCAATTGATAGACACCCAACCGAATGCCAGTGGTGGTTGTCAACAGAATCCTTCGTATACTGATGGCTAAATGTACAATAGCTGAATGAAGGAGAAGGAAATGCCAAATTGAA
Organism: Caldilineales bacterium; assembly: GCA_038247295.1. Taxonomy (GTDB): domain Bacteria; phylum Chloroflexota; class Anaerolineae; order Caldilineales; family Caldilineaceae; genus JAPLGZ01. The sequence continues at coordinate 1,681 of JBBRVA010000773.1, forward strand.
CACTCGCGCCCATGTAAGGTACACTTGGCGCTAATAGATCAACTGTACAAAGCGGACGGCAAACGAAGTGAGACACTATGCCCGAGGTTTCCCGTTTTTTTGGGATCGTTATCACAATGTATCCAGAGGCAGGTGAGCGCCATAACACACCGCATTTTCATGCTCGTTACAGCGCTCAACACGCGACCTTTGCGATTGAGAGTGGCGATGTCTTGGCCGGCGTTTTACCGAGGACACAGTTGCGCTTAGTCCAAGCATGGGTGGAGTTGCGTCGAAGCGAACTTACTGGCAATTGGCAATTGCTCATTGTGGGTGGCTTGCCCAACAAGATCCCTCCCTTGAAATAGGTGGTGAATCATGGAACATGAAATATATACAGTGATTGACTTTGCGATAGTCGCGCCTTACACGCTCCGCATCCAATTTGACGACGAAAGCGTGCAAGTGATTAACCTTTGGCCCATGCTGCGCGGTAAGTTATATAGCCCATTGCGTGATTTAGCCGTTTTTAATCAGGTGCGTCTTGATCCCGAATCGGGAACACTCGTTTGGCCGAATGAGGCCGACTTTGATCCAGCCACTCTGCATGATTGGGTGATCGTAGGTAACGCGATGATCAGGATGGCGCAATCCTGGCCAGAACCATCTTCTCATCCCAGTTTGCCAGAACGCACAGTTGCCACATAAAGAACATAGCTCGCCTTCTCCTGGGGTCGCCGCATAATACGAGAAATTTAGGGCGCGCACTGCTCGATGCCCCTCAAATCGGTGTGCCCCAGGCAAAGTCCGGAAAAAGTTCTGGGTCACCGCTGGATTGGATCACCATCATCTTTTCGCATTTGCCGGTCGCCTCTTCGCTGTAGGCGCCCGTTTCGATGCAGACCACCATCCCCGCTTGCAAGATCGTCTCGTCCGTGGGTACAAACCAGGGCGCTTCGTTGACCGTTGTGCCGATGCCGTGGCCGGCGTAATGACCGAGTTTGAGGTTGTACTTGTCATACGCCGCGCGGGCCGCCTCGAAAACATCGCAAGCCCGGTTGCCCGGCCTGGCCTGGCCTACACCGGCGTAGAATGACTCGCGGGCGGCCTGCGCATACTTCTTCTGCACGGCGCTTGGTTCAGCGCCAATCACCATCGTATTCGCCATATCGGCCCAATAGCCATTGATGCGTGGGCTGATATCCAATTCGGCGATGTCGCCCATTTTGGTGATATAGTCAATCGGTCCGCCGGGTGAGACGCTTTTATTGCGCGGTCCGCAGACTACCTCGCCGGCAATGTAAAACTTGCCCCCCACATGCTCGTGCATGGCTTTTGTCATCGCGGCCCATAATTCAAATTCACTATGTCTGGTCTGGCGCGTCAACCGCATTAACACTTTGTGGGCGATGTTGACGGTTTCGGCGACCTGCTTCAGCCGCTCGACTTCATAACCGGTTTTGACCATGCGGGCGCGGGCCAGGGCTGGGCCGGCCTCAATCAACTCGACATTGGGCAGCTCCGCTTGGAGCACTTGTAACGCGATTAGGGGCAATGTCCTTTCTTCGACCGCTACTTTGACGTGCTGCTTGCCAATCCCGCTCTGTTGGAGCGCCTGGCGCAGGGCGGCGATATAGTTGTCGCGTCCCACCTGTTTGGCAAATGGTGCGAAGACTTCCAGAATGCCAAAGCCGATGATCGTGTCAAAGCTGCTCTGCTTGCGCGCGGCGTCGGCATAGTGCTGATTGGCAACCAGGATCGTCTCCGCTTCCTCAACGCTGATCAACGCCGTCACCGGGCCGTAATTGAGATGGGCCAGCGGACCAAATTCAACCGGCACTTCATAGTGGCTAACATAGGTCACATTTTCGGGGGAAGTCAAAAGCGCCCAGGTCGCGCCGCTGGCGTGCAGCTCGGCACGGGCGCGGGCCAGTTCGTGATTACTCATTGGGTCTCCTTCGGATATTGTTCTCTTGTACCAACGCATTGTGATTGAGAAACAGAGATTTAAAAAGTCTGATTGATTGCGGCGTATTATCAGCTATAGTCTATAGTGCCTGCAAAGCACTTGTCAAGCGTTCAACAAAGCCCTGGGCTGCGCTCGCTCTGGACGCGTTACGCTGCGGGTGACAGTTCTCATCGTCCATGTGGGATTTTGCGGGCGGCCAAACCGTCAAGCCGATGTAGCAACCATAGTTTCAGGATTACCAATCATCGGTATATACTTAACCCTGGGTCGCCCAAAACTTTTCTGTGACGAGGGGAGCCATTGATGATAGAAAACTGGCGAACTCTTCGTGAGATCTGGGCAAATTACCCTAGCGTGTTGCGGTTGGTTTGGGGCGCAAGTCCAAGGTATGCTTTCTTCGCGACCTTCTTCGCCATGCTCAGCGCCGTAGCTGCTCCTGCCCAGATCTGGTTGTCAAAAATCATCATTGACAGCATCATTGGTACCATTCAGCGCCGCGTACCAGACACCGCCATCGACTGGACGGCGCTGTTTGCCC
>JBBRVA010000774.1:0-4142 GCA_038247295.1 Caldilineales bacterium
GCCCTCCTTATCTATCTGCCGCCGCTGAAACGGGCGGGCTGGAGTTTGCTGCTCAATGTGGCCGGTTTTGGCGTGGCCACAATTGTCTTTGGCCTCTCTACCTCGTTTGGCCTCTCCTTCTTGATGCTCTTCCTCACCGGTGCGTTCGACAACGTGAGCATGGTGATTCGCGGCACAATGCAGCAACTGCTCACCCCTGACCACATGCGCGGCCGTGTCTCCGCCGTCACCAGTGTTTTCGTCGGCGCGTCCAACGAACTGGGCGGGCTCGAATCTGGCATGATGGCGCACTGGTTTGGGCCGGTCTTCTCGGTGGTCAGCGGTGGCATTGGTACACTGGTGGTAGTAGCCGTGAGCGCTTTTGCTGCGCCCGAATTACGTGCTTTAGGCGGAATGAATATGCCTGTAGCGGCGACAGAAGTGGTCAAACCGGCGCCTACGTTTGCGAGCGCACCGGTGCAAGCAGCGGCGAACGGGGATTAAATGTGGATGTCGACGATCAGCAACAAGTGGCCTGTCATTTAGTCGCAATCGCCACCGTCGCCACTTCCAGCCACTGATCGGTCGCGCTCGCCACCAACCTGTGGCAGAACGAACCCCACGGCGTCACCACCATCGCCTGATTGTCCTTCCAGATCACCAGCCCCAGCGGGCCGCGTGGCGGTGTGTTGCCGGCCAAGACCAGCTGATCATCGACAAAAAAGTGTGCGCTTGTTACACCCCATTCGATCCGGTAGGTGTGCCAGGTGGTGAGGTCCACCTCAACCAGTCGCTCGCTGACCCCTATCGCGCGTTGAGCAAGCGGCCAGAGCGCGTGATAGAGCGGGCGAATTCGCATCAGCGGCATGGCAATCGGGGCGGTGGGGGCGAGCAGAAAAAAGGGCCAGCGCCAGGCGTCGATTGTGGCTGCTTTCCAACCGTGGCCAGGCTGATCGAGCGCCAGCGCTATGTTGGACTCTGGTGAACTATAGAAAAACCAGATGGCCCGCGGCAAAGAAGGCAAACGGGCGCCAGTCATCATAAACGGATCATTCCAGAAGCCAAAGCCAGCGGTGCCGCTCAGGGTGCCCGTTGGATGAGAAAAGCGCGCCTGAAGCGTCAAACTGAGCGGGGGACGCCAGGGGAAGGCGCGGCGGGGGCGACCTTGGTAGTCGTCCAACTGGGCATTGCTATAGGTCGTGATTGATGTCGGATGATTGGTCATCCGAATGCCAGCTTCCGTCTGTGCGATCGCGCTGTTGCCCACGATATGGTGGTTGATCTGCTCGATATAGCTTTCAGCCACGCTACGTTATCTCCGTTCGGCGACAATGACACCGATTTTTATGGCGCCTACCTTCTGTTCGGAACGCGTAACCACAAAACCGGCCGCGCTGACCCGCTGCTCGATTTGATGCAGCCATGCTGGATCTGGCTGACCGTAGAAAAATGGCATTACTTTATGCCAGAGCGAGTTATCCCCCCTGACCCACAGCCCAACAATGATCAGCCGTCCCCCAGGCAGATTGGTGGCTGGTTCTGGTTTACGCAATAGGCGTACACACTCTTGCAGGGTTTGGGCGTCCAAGATGTAGGGCGCAGGAAAAGTCGATAAAATCGCATCAAAGGTTTGATCGCTCAAGGGGATTGCCTGCGCCAGGGCGCGCACACGAGGTAAAGAGAGACCCCGTTGGCTTAGTTTCGCCGCCGCTATCTTGTGCATCGGCGCTGAACGTTCCAGACCCACGGCGCTGATCCGGCGCTTGGCCAGTTCGAGCAATAATTCTCCGGTGCCAAAGCCAATCTCTAACACGCGCAGTGGACCTGCATCTGCTGTATCCGGTAAGTAGCGCAGCGCGACCCGTCGCCAGGCGGACCATTGACCTATGCTGACTAGCCAACTGACCGCGTCATAGGTGATGGCGAATTCTTCGTATAGCCGTTCGCAAGCCCATGCATAGAGTTTTACAAACCAATTCATTGGCCTAGCTACCTTGTGCGATTGCCATTTCCCACGCCTTAAGCAAACCTGTCATCGCGTCAACCCCGGACGTTGCCCCGGTTGACAAGATGTGGTGAGCGGTCTGCTCAATCTTTTGGCGTTGGCCACTTTGTAATGCGTAGGCCAAGTTGTGCCATGTCTCACCAAATTGTCCATGCGCTGCACAACGCAACCACGCGCCACTTAAGCGTGTCGTTTGGTCGGCGGCTTTGTCGATGCACGTGCGAAGCTCGCTTAAAAATGGCGCGGACACAATTGTTATTGGCGGTCCTAGGGTTAGACCGGCCAGAAAACCCACCAAAAAATCGTCACCTGCTGGCGTTAGCCCTGGCCCAAGACCAATCAGTGCCTTAACCCCTTTGTTTACAACATCCAGATTTGTCTGTTGGAGGCCATGAACCAATGCGCTGAGACCAGTTGCTGCCTTGCTGTGTAAAGGACTGGTTATGGCTTCCTCGGTCGAGAAGAGGGGGGAAACCAGGTATCCGTTGATTGCTTCGTGTAGCCATATGGAAAAAATTGCAATATTGGGAATACAAATAGGCGTCAGACATGGCTGCCAAAGTATCGCTGTGTCCACTGCCAACTGCTGCTTTTCAAACACTAACTTACCAGGCTGATAAACGCCAACTTCGCCCATCCGCCGCGCCGCCAACAGCGCAGGTGGCACAACAATATGGAAGGGCCCATTACCATGCAGGGAACTGACCAAGGCAATGAACTCTCCCTGGTCGGTGAGCAAATTACAGGCATGGGTGTGGGTGCTAAACACCCGAAAAGAGCAGGCTTGGCGCAATTTTTTTTCCACAAGTGTGGTACTCATGGAGAGGGCGGACCAGACGCGAGGTGGTTGCATAGGGGAAAGCCGGGATGGGTAAGTGGTAAGCGGTCAGCATGAGCCTGGGTAGATAGGGAAACAGGGAGACATACGGATGTCATCGTTTTACCTGTCTCCCTGTTTCCCTATCTACCTGTACAATAGTTCTTACCACCTACCAATCACTACTCCAGAATTACTCGCCGCCGGCAGTTACTTCTACCGTTGCCTTTTCGAAATTCTCGCCGGTCGTATCCACATCCGTGAGCCCGGCCAAGGCTTGCTCGGCCAGATCTGTGCGCACTGCACCTTCGTTGGGGGCAGCCGTCAAGACCTTGAACTCGGTCGAGATATCCACCGTCTGTTGATAGAGCGCATCGTCCAGCACACCTATGCCAGCCGGTGACGGCCAAATCAGCGCGTTGACCTCGTTTAACTGCCAGCGCATGTGGCCAGCACCAAGCGTGGGGCCATTGGCGAGCACAATGTCGACGCAAGCGTCTAAATTGTCGCGGCAATAGATCCAACCCTTAAAGGAGGCACGCAGGAAGCGTACCGCAATATCCTCATTGCCTTCCTCGGCCAGCCAAGATTCGCGCGCAAAGATGTGGTCCTGTAACATGGCAGTGCCCACGTCATTGAAGTTGATCACGCTCAAATCTTCTGGCTGATAAAGTTCACCGGTGTCGGGATTGGTTGCTTCCAGCACCTGGGCGTATTCATTGTAGATCATCGCTTCTGCGGCGTCGATCTCTTTGTTGAGCAGCAGCGACATATCAAATGGCTGTTGTACAATCGTTACCTGCGCTGGATCATCTGGCTCGATGCCAGCCTTGCGTAGTGCGGCAAACAACTCGAACTCGTTGCCAAAGCCCCAGGTGCCGACGCGCTTGCCAGCCCAATCTTCGGGCTTGGTGATGCCGGAGTCTGCCCAGGAGATTTCTAGCGTGCCACTGCGTTGGAAGACTTGTCCAATATTGACGAGATCAGCGCCCTGCTCGCGCGAGGCCAACACTTTGGGCACCCAAGCGATGCCAAATTCGGCTTCACCAGACGCCACCACCTGCTGCGGTACGATCTCGACGGCGCCTTCGAGGATGGTCACATCGAGCCCTTCCTCTTCGTAAAAACCCTGATCGAGCGCCGCGTAATAGCCGGCAAACTGCGATTGTGTCACCCATTGCAACTGAAGGCGCACTGGAATCAGTTCATCTGTGGCTGCTGTTTCCGCATCGCCTTCAGCGGCTTCAGCGGTTGCTGCGGCCGCTGGTTCACCGGCGGGAGCTGCGGCTGGTGGCGCCGGACAAGCCGCCAACACGAGCGATACGAGCATGAGTACAAGTA
>JBBRVA010000775.1:0-4142 GCA_038247295.1 Caldilineales bacterium
GACAGTATAACTGTCGGACAGTATAACAGTGGGACAGTATATCAGGGGGACTGTTAATCAGTGGGACAGTAAAACAGTGGGACTGTAAAACAGTGGGACAGTAAAACAGTGGGACAGTAAAACAGTAGGACAGTAAAACAGTGGGACAGTAAAACAGTAGGTCAGAGAAGCTACTCTGTGTTACTGTTTCACTGTCCTACTGCATTACTGTCTTACTGTCTCCATTGCACCCAACCCAAAAACCCGTTGCCTTGCTTGGTTTCACTGTCCTACTGCATTACTGTCTTACTGATTCCCAACGCCAACCATAAAAGGAGCAAACAAAATGTATCCGCCAAAATTTGATTACTACCGCGCCAACTCGGTGAGCGAGGCGCTTTCTTTGCTACAAGAACATGCCGGGGCTAAGGTAATTGCCGGTGGCCATAGCCTGATCCCGGCGCTAAAATTGCGCCTGTCTGACCCTGGCACTCTAATTGACATTGGTCGCATCGGCGAACTGCGCGGCATAACGGCGAATGGCAACGGCACGCGCATCGGTGCGTTGACTACCCATGCGCTGGTTGCCACATCCACCGCGCTGCCCCAAGCGTTAACGGAAGCCGCCAGTTGGATTGGCGACCCGGCCGTGCGCAACCGCGGCACTGTAGGCGGCAATATTGCCCACGCCGACCCCGCCTCCGATCTGCCCACCGTCTTAACCGCGCTGGGTGCGACGATCAACGTGATCGGCACCAGCGGCGAGCGCAGTGTGGCGGCGCAGGATTTTTTCCTGGGTCTCTTTGAGACGGCCTTGCAAGAGGGCGAATTGGTGAGCAGCATCGACGTGCCAAGCGGCGGTGGCGGTTCTGCTTACGCCAAACTCTTCAACCCTGCCTCGCGTTATGCCGTAGTTGGCTGCGCTGTGCAGCTCCAGGTGGAAAATGGCGTCTGTAGCGCCGCTAGCGTGGCAATCGGTGGTTTGACCTCGCACGCCACCAAAGCCACTGCCGTTGAAGCCGCCCTGATCGGCAAAGCGCTAACTGAAGCGAATATCAACGCTGCCTCTGCCTTGATTGGCAGCGACTTGGGCGACGATGTGATGGGTGATATCCACGCCAGCGAAACGTACCGCCGCTCGGTCGCGCCAATCTACGTGGCGCGCGCGCTGAGCACAGCCGCTGCGCGGGCCAGCTAAGCGGTTAGATAGTAATCAAGCAGGTAAACAGGGCTACGCCGTTGCCCGGGAACGTACCCGAAGGGCACTCGATCTTACTGGCAGCCGTCAAGGATGGCAGCGTTCCCAGGCAATAGCATATGCCCCTAATACCCAAGAGGCTGTCGAAGTGCTTCGACAGCCTCTTGTTATGGACGTTTAAGTTCCTTGACCTTACCCGTAAATGCGGTACAATGATAGCCTAGGCATCATTCGCTTTTTGTTGCGCGCGTTTGCATAGGAGGAACCGATGAACTGGCAGCAGGTAGTGGCAGACCCTAACCTAAAAGACTTACCCTATAAAATCGAACTGAACGAATGGGGACAAATCGTGATGACGCCAGCCAGACTGATTCATGGCCGACATCAGGCCATGCTCGCAGCGCGATTAAGCCAACTCATGCAACAAGCTGGCGAAGTTATCACAGAATGCGCTGTTCAAACCAGCCAGGGGACGAAAGTGGCCGATGTTGCTTGGTTTTCCTTGGCGCGCTGGCATCAAGTACAAGATGAACTTGATGCGTCGATTGCGCCAGAAATTTGCGTTGAAATTATTTCGCCGGGTAATTCAACCGGCGAGATGAAACAGAAACGAAAAATATATTTTGAAGCTGGTGCAACCGAAGTTTGGATCTGCGATGCAAAGGGCAAAGTCAGATTTTATAATGTGGCTGGTGAGAGCAGTGAATCTGCTTTGGTGCCAGCGTTTCCCAAGAACATCACAGTCTAGAGGATAAGGATTGGTGACCGCTCACTCCGTAATTTCAGTTGTGGCTGCTAACCCATTAAGTGTGACAATCAAGTGGTTCAGTACATCACGACCAAGCAAGGCATCACCATTTTGGGATGACGCTACAGCACGCACACGCGGTATTTTATGTGAACCAATTTGAAGGGAAACCAGATAACGATTGACCAGCGAACTCCCGCCTGACACGCCACGCATTTGCATTGTATCCACATATACCGCTTTGATAGCTCTAAGTACATGAATAGGTAGCATCGTTGCGTCTGATCCAGAATCAATCAACATCTCAACCCGCATTGGTGGGGTTGTTGCGCGGGCATGTTGAATTGTCACCTCGACGACAGGAGCAGGTGGATCATAGTAATTGCTGTATGTGTATGTATAAACATTCATTGCATTTTGATGAACCGTGGTGAGCGGAAATGGAGTACTCTTTCCGGGTTCGATAATACCTCTGTAATCAACACGACTTCATCTGGATATTTTTCCTGAATACGATCGACAAGCGCCAATTCATCTGAATCATAATCAATTAGGTTGCCCTGATAGATGGCTACATATTGCCCCAAGAATTTCTCCACAAGCCGAGGATGCATGGTGATAAATGCTTGTCGTTCGATCTCCATCATGGGTTGGCGAGGATCTGTGTAGAAGGCAGGGAGCGCCTGGACAAGCGTGTCAAGTAAAACTTGTGGCACTTCCCGATTCGTAGATTGTGCAGTCTTCTCTGCCTGCTCGTAAATTTCATCTGGCACTACTAAGGTGACCTCAGTTGGCATATCATTCTCCTGTAATGCACATGGATTGTGCTTGCTTATGTTTGCCAGAAACAATAGCGTAGAGCAGGGCGCTTGTCAAAGCAGTATGATCTTAAAGTTAGTAAACGAGCAGCGGCGAAAAGGAAGCGTTTTAATTCTCACCTACTCTACCTGCTGAAACTCTCCGTCTACCACCTGATAAATCCAAATCTTGGGGTCGACCAGATCACCATTTTCTTCGTAGCGTAGCCCGTCGAGCAGAGTGGTGAGCACGCTGTTGCGCAGTGATTGGGCGATGGCACTGGTGTCGAGATTATTGGCTTTGCGTACGCCCTCGGCCAACACCTGCATCGCCACATAGCCATTAACCGAGTACGTGTCTGGGTTGCGGTATTCGACTGCCTGATAGGCCTCGATCCAGCTCGCATTTGCTACTTCACGCGGGCTGGGGGCAAAGGCGCTCACATACATCCCTTCGGCGGTGCCGTTCGATTCGTCGATTGTAGCGGCCAGAAAAGCGCCATCACTGGCCAGCATGGGCTTGGTAAAGCCAGTTTCTACCAATTCGGCGCGCAGATAGGGGGCTTCAATTTCGTAGCCAGCATAGAAGATAGCATCCGGGTTGGCGCCCACAATCTCGAGCACTTCATTGGCATACCGGCTCTGGCCCTCTTGCACTTGTATGGTCAAGGCCACGGTCGCGCCGCGCTGCTCCAACTCTTTGCTGATCGACGCCGCCAGACCCTTGCCGTAGTCGGTGTCATTGTGGACGACAGCCACACTCTGCGCTTTTAACGTTTCCACCAGAAACTGGGCATCAATTGCTGCCTGGACGTTGTCATTGGCATTGACCCGAAAGAAATTCGTGTAGCCACGACTAGTCAGACTTTGTTCCGAGGCCGTAGGCGTAATGACGACAACTGCCATATCCTTGTAGAGTTCCATAGCTGCCGCTGTCTGGCCACTGTTCAGATGACCAATCACGCCGAGCACATGTTCGCCAGCATTGAGTGCCTGTTCGATTTGGCTGACCTGATCGACCGCAACCTCGCTGTCGGATTCGTCGTCCAGCGGACGCACAACCAGGCGGTAGCCCAGCAGACCACCGGCGCGGTTGATCTCTTCGGCCGCCAGGCGCACGCCCCCCAAGATCGTCTGGCCACCATTGGCCTGGAAACCGCTCAAGGGCACGGCGACAAAGACCACGGCGTCACCGCGCGTTGGTTCACTGCTGCCGCCACTGTCGCCGCCGCTATTACAAGCAGACAAGAGCAGGCCGATGATCAGTAAGATAGTTAGATGGATTCGTTGCGCCATTTATTTCCTCACACCGATGATGGAAGTAGTAGATGGTAATTAGTAAGTGGTAAATGGTAATCACTTACTAACCAATGTCATTAAGTTAAGATCAAACTCATCGCATGTAGGTGCGGTTTGTAAC
>JBBRVA010000776.1:0-4134 GCA_038247295.1 Caldilineales bacterium
GCTTGTTTCCACTTGGGGACGATTGACACCTAAGCGCAGGCCGGTAAAGACAGGTTCCGCCCAGTCGGCCAATACTTCGTCCAGGGCTGTGGTAATATCTTCCTGATCCGGTTCACTGGTGAGAAAGCGGGCCACACCGCCGCCCCGCTCGGCCAATTCCAGGGCGAGAAAGGAGTTGGGCGCGGCGTCGATACAGAGCACGCTAATCCGGCGTGCGTGGGCGTGCGTCCGTTCTTCATCGGCCAGCCGCAAGATGCGGGCGGCGTCGGTAACCGCTGCATCGGTAAGGATCAGCAGATGGCGCGCATAATCCCCCTCTGTGCGCGGCAGGTTGATCGCCTGTTCCAGGGCCACGCCCAACTCTGTGCCACCACTATCGGTCTTTTGGCGCAGCCATTCCACGGCTTGGGTGACGGCCGCTGCGTCGGCATGGCGCAGCGCTGAATCAAACCAATGGATACTGTTGTGAAAAACTGCCAAAGCAAAACGATCGCGCTCACCCAAATCGCCCAGAAAGCGATCCACGGCCCAGTCGGTGGCGGCCCACTTTGGCCCTGTCATCGAGCCAGAATGATCGACCAACAAGATCACTTCGCGCGCCACACCACTGCCCAAGCGATGATGAACCGGTGGCGCGACCTGGGCTAAAAAGTAGACTTGTTCGGTTAGGCAGTCGACGTGGGTAAAAAGATGGAGCGCGGGTTCATCTTCCGCTTGGACAGGCGTCCAGGCTAATACGCAGTCGCGGTCCGGAAGAACATCGCCCGCTTGTAAGCGAACCTGCGCCTGCGCTTCGCTCACCGTCACATCTAGCGCATGCGTCGGGCTGGTGACTTGCTGCACACCTTGGATGCGCAGATCCAAGGCAAAACGATGGCCAGGGTCGCGCAAAACAGCAAGCGGTTGGCCTTGCGCAGGACGCCCGCCGTGTTCGTCGCCGCGCGCATAGCGTGGCGGCGTTGTCAATGGCAGGCGCAACGTCCAATTCGCCCCTTCCATGCGGGCGAGTTGGAGATAGTGCGTTTCGACCACCACTTCTTGATCGGGCTGCAAGCCGGCCACCTGTAGTGTAAAGACATCCGGTGTTTCGCGGGTGGCGAGCGCAGCCTGCTGACCACTCTTTTTGGCGGCGGCGTAATCAACTTCCGCCTGCTGGCGGGCTTTCAATTCGGCAATAATCTCAACTTCGCCAAAACGGACAGTGACACCTGTCACCGCGGCATCACCAGGCAAGGGGAAACGATAGATAGCTTCCAGTACACGATCGCAACTGCTGCGCGCATAAACAAAGGTTTGCGTCAAATGTAAATCGGCCAGGGGACCAGCGATAACACCGCGCAGAACGCTGCGCTGGAGCGGTACAAACGATAGCGGTGTTTCGCCCACGACTTCCAATACACCAATGCCGTCGGCGCGTGAATTTTCGTAGATGCGAGGATTGAACATAGCGGTCTCCTTGTAACATAACACGAACTGCAAGTGGCGTAACTGGCGTGATCCTTGCGCTTTACACTTTAGACATGAGTAGACAGGTAAATAGGGAAACAGGTAGACAAGTGGGCGACTTGTCTACCTGTTTCCCTATTTACCTGTTTCCCTGTTGCTCTAGCTTCTAACTTTATCCCGTCCTCCTTACCGCAATTTTCCGTTATCTATGATACCATAGATTGATGACAACCGTGATCTAAACCCAAAAAGAAGAAGGGAAGAGCCGCTATGCCGGAAAAATTGACATTGTTTGAGCGTCTGAGTAATCGCCTCTTTGCAATTCCTGCTGTGGCGCAGTTGTGGGCCAAGCGCTCGGTGGCGCACACCAGGCAAGCAGTCGATCTGACGGGTGATATTCCTTTTGCAACAGTACGTAAACCATTAGCGCACAGTCGCGTGGCGCTGATCACCACGGCCGGCGTCCATCTGCGCCAGCAGCCGCCTTTCGACATGGAGAATCCAGACGGCGATGCGACCTATCGGGAGATTCCTGCGACTGTGGATCTGGCGCAGCTCACAATTACGCACAAATATTATGATCACACCGATGCGGATGCCGATCTGAATGTGGTCTTTCCCCTGGCTCACTTTCGTGATCTGGTGCAACAGGGCGTGATCGGCAGCCTGGCCCCGCGCCACTTTGGGTTTATGGGCCATATTGATAACGCCCAAATCCCGCTTTTGAACGCGCACACGGCGCCAGAAGTGGCGGCCAAGCTGCGCGCCGATAAGGTTGATTTTGCCTTTCTCACCCCCGCTTGAGGGCAATGTAATCGGTCCGTGGGACTGATCGCACGTGCGGTGGAAGCAGTGGGGATTCCGACGGTGAGTATTTCAATTACCAGAGATTTGACTGAAGCGGTGGGCGTACCGCGGGCGGTTTTTGTCAAGTGGCCACTCGGTCATCCATTGGGTGAACCAAACAAGCCGCTCCAGCAGCGCACCCTAATCTTCGCCGCGCTGCAACTTTTGTTAGCAGCGAGCACACCGGGTGTGATTGCCGAGCCAGGCTACCGCTGGCGGCGCGAAAACTATACCGAACCGGATTGGGCCAGTTTGAAGCAGCGGGGATGATAAATAGTTGTCCTGGGCAGAAATGGAGAAAACTGTGAGCAGACAACAAAGACAAACAATAAAGCGGCCGCCGCTCTTGTGGACGGGCATCATCTTTGCGTTGGCCGCCACTTTGTTATTGGTAACACTGGCGAACAGCGCCGTCGCACCCTGGCAAACCAACGGGCAACTTATCCTTCTGGTTACCCTGTTGGCGGCTTTCATAGCCGGTGGATTGACGGCCTACTACACTGGTCAGCGGGGAGGGATGCACGCCTTTGTCGGCAGCGTGATTAGCATCCCGTTGCTCGCGCTCTTCATCATACCCGGCTGGTGGCAAGGCGCCATCTTGGCCGGCGCCTTTTGCACCCTTGGTGGCACACTGGCGGAGCTTGCAATACGAAGTAAGGAAGTAAGGGAGTAAAGAAGTAGAGGAGTAGAGGAGTAGAGGAGTAGAGGTCTGGAGCGTGTACCTATTCCTGCCACGCCTACTTGCCCACACCCCGACTCCTCTACGCCCCTACTTCCCCACACCCCGACTTTTCTATGCCCTCGTTGCATAAACCTAACACTCAACTGCCAGAAGAGCAGCAGGCCGAGCAAATCAGCCACCAGATCTGTCCAGTCGGCGCTGCGCAACGGGGAGAAAGATTGTAGCCCCTCTTCAACGGCCGCCACGGTAAAGGGCAACAGCAGGGCCAGTGGCAGTAGCCAGGGCCCGATCTTCACTTTATGCCCGGCACTCCACAGATTCAACCAGAAGGCGACGGCGCCAAAGAGGAAGCAGTGCAGCACCTTGTCGGCGAATGGCCAACTCAACAGATCCCAGGGCAGCGCGTCCAGATAAGCCATCTGCGTGACGACAGCAATGAGGGCAATTTGTGGCCACAGCAACCAGCGGACGCTTGAGCGCCAAGTAGATTCCACTACCCATAGACCGAAACAAGTCGCGCCGATGGCCGTGCCCAGAAAGGCGCCGGCCAGGACATCTGAAGGGAAATGATGGCCTAGATAGATGCGACTAAACCCCATGCAGGCGGCTCCGCCCAGAAAAATCAGCGTCCAACGCCAATCGCGCCGCGCCATGGCCAAAATAGTGGCGGTCGAGAAAGCAGCCACGGTATGACCACTGGGAAAAGAGGGAAAGATTGGTGTGGGCAGCAACAGCCGCACACCTTCAACGACAAACTCGGGACGCGCACGGAGAGCCAGATAATAGAAGATAAAGGTGACGCATAATCCAATGCCAATCGCTAAACCAATCGCTTCGCCAATGCGCCGTTTGCCCCGCGCCCACAAAAGTAGTCCTACCATCAGCAAGAGCGGGATTCCCGCTTTGCTGATGGCAATCATGATCACATCGAGCGCAGGGCTAACAAGCGTTTGATTGGCAAATTTTAAGAGCCAAAGGTCCATAGCATCTTTCTTGAAACTGGGTGAGTCGCCCATCGCTACGTCTTCTTCACAGTGGGCACACAAGATTCATTTGTCGATGCTATTGTAAGTTGTGGGTGAGCGCCATTCAAGCACCTGAGTGCTTTAATGTGTACTTACTTGCACAGCATTGCCCTGGACATGCCATTGCGTAATCCC
>JBBRVA010000777.1:0-4127 GCA_038247295.1 Caldilineales bacterium
ATGCGTAAACTCCTCCATTTAGCCTACGGCGTTGTCAAAAATAAAATTCCCTTTGACCCCCTTTACCCTGCCTCGCCCTTGCCCGCAACGTAGTATCTGTCTACCTGTTTCCTTCTCTCCCTACTTCACAATCTCCCACAACTCAGCCGCGTCGTAATACGAGCCGCCGCCAGGGGCCGGGGTGAATTGGAAGTTGGCGATGCGGTTGGAGATCAAGCCATAGCGGGTGGTCTGCCACAGGAAGATCCAGGGCAGATCCTGACCCATGATCGTGCAGGCTTGTTGATAGATGCCAACCCGCGCCTCGGGATCCATCTCTTTGCGGCCAGCCTCGAGTAATTCATCCAACTCGGGGCTGTTATAACCGTAATTGTTGCCGGCGGTCGAAGCCGAGTGGAAATATTGGTAAGCCCGATTCGGGTCTGGGCCATTGGCGCCACCGAGGAAAGTCATCTCCGACTCGCCGTTTTCGTAGTAGCGGGCGTTCCAGGATGCACCGTCCAGCGGCATCAACGAGATCTTGATCCCGATGTCGGCCAGGTTGGCCTGGATCACCGTCATTACGTCCGCCGAAAGTTGGTCGTTGTAATAGGTGTCCAGCACAAATTCGGGCAGCGTGGCCGGATCGATCCCGGCTTCGGCGAGCAGCGCCTTGGCCTTCTCTGGGTCGTAATCATACATCTCGATCCCGTCCGGTTGATATTTCGGGTTGCCGTACAAGCAGGGCACGGCGGTGGCGGCGCCTTGATAGATGCTCTCGATAATCGATTTGCGGTCGATGGCGAAGAGCAATGCCTGTTTGAATCTGGGATCGGCAAAGGCTGGATTCGCCTCGGGGTTCACCGTGATCGCGTTGTCCACTTGCGAAGGACCTGGGAGTACGGTGGCGTTTTCATTGCCAGACTCGCGCTCAAGTTCGTCGAGCGTCAAGTAGGTAAAATCGATTTCACCCGCATCAAAGGCGAGCAGGGCGGTGGCCGGGTCTTTAAACTCGCGGCGAATCAGGGTGTCGATCTTCGGGCGTCCGCGCCAGTAGTTGTCAAACGCGGCGGTCTCGATATATTGACCTTCGACAAATTCCACAAACTTGAAGGGACCTGTGCCAATCGACTGTGTGCGCCAGTATTCGTTCTGGTCGAGATTTTCGTGCGAAAGCTCGCCCATGCTCGCCTTCTGTACGATCCAGGTTTCGGCCATCATGTCGAGCAGGGCGGCGTTGGGGCCATCGGTGATGATTTGGAGCGTGTTATCATCCACAGCGACCAAGCCCGAGATGGTCGTGGCGGTGCCATCCTTGAAAGCGGCTGCACCGGCAATCGTGCTCAACTCGCCCGCCTTGTTGCACTTGACCAACGGATCCAAGCAGAGCTCGATCGCGAAGATCACATCGGCCGCTGTGAAGGGAGTGTCGTCGTGCCAGGTGACGCCTTGACGCAGGTTGAAGGTCCAGGTCAGGCTATCCTCCGAGATTGACCAGCTCTCCGCTAGATCAGGTAAAATCTCGGTGTATTCCAGGTTGTAGGTGACCAAGTGGCTGAAGATCTTGTTGAACCAGTGGTAACCACCGCCGGCGCTCAACGGATTGAGGAAGTCGATCGGATTGCAGCACGGGCCAACCCACGCGCCCGTCATCACGTTTTCGCCACTCGTTGCTGGGGCAGCCTCTTCGGCCGGCGCCTCTGTGGCCTCTGCCGCTGGCTCTGCACCACTTTCTGCCGCCGGTGGCGGGGCACAGGCGACAAACATCAGGCTCAAGACCACGAGCAGTGCGGCCAAAGCGGAAAGCCGACCTGCGCGTGGTATACCAATACTGAGTTTCATAGTTGCTCCTTGGTGTAAACGAAAATGGACCAATGATTGAACTGTGGAACATTGAATTATCAGTAGACCGCAGAGCCATCGATAATAGACCCTTGGGGTTTTCATGCGTGCGGCGGATGCGAGTCTCTTGCGCGAAAACCCCAAGGGTCTAAGGTCAGGGTTGCAGGCTACTGATTATGAAAAATTCTGAGACAAGAATCATACCAGAAATTCTACGATCCGGGAACTTCGTCCAATTCCTGGCTGCTATTCTTGAGCACATTCATCAACGCAAAATCACCACCCCAGGGCACGATCTGCGCGCCCATCGCCCGATAGCGCTTGATCTGCTCGACGGAACCGGCGGTGATACCCCAAACTTTGTTATGTTTCTGGGCAGCCGCGGCGACGGTTTCGATTGCTTTCTCCATCGTCAGATTCTGGCCCGCGGCTGTCGTGGCAATGCGCAGACTCAAGTCGGCTGGACCGATAAAGAGCCCATCGACGCCTTCAAGCGAGGCGATCTCTTCGGCATTGGCCACCGCTTGCGGTGTCTCCACCTGGGTTAGGATAAAGGTTTCGCGGTTGGCGTCCTCGTTGTACGTGCCATCGGGCACCCAAACGCTAATTCCATAATCACCGTCCAGCCCAGCGCCGTCCATGCCGCGGTTGCCAATTGGCGGGAATTTGACGGCTTGCACAATATCGTACGCCATCTGCGGGTCGGAAACGAGTGGCATCAGAAAGCCGCTGGCGCCGTCTTCCAGGTAGCGATAGAGCTTAGTGCGTTCGAGTGTGGGCGGGCGCACCATACAGTCGATATCGTGCGTGTGGCACATCATGATGATCGCCTGCGCCTCGCGTGGATCCATGGCGCGATGTTCAAGATCGAGCCAAATGCCGTCATATTTGAAGTGGGCGGCATAGCGCGTAAAAAAGGGCAGAAAATGGCCCAACCCACAGACGCGAGCAAATCCTCCGCTGCGGAACTTCGCTAACATTTTACTTTTTCGCATTATTTTTCCTATTCTCTACTATTCTGCTTACGCTTAACGGCAACCCCACCCTAGCCCTCCCTTCCCAGGCTTCGACGTGAGCGACTCGACTGAGCTCGTCGAACGTCTCCGCCGAACGGTTAGGGTGGGGTGGCTTTAAGATAGATTTAATCATTGATAATCGCCGTCAAATGGGCGACCCCATCACCCACGTGGACGCGGTGAAAACGCCGCAACATGATCACGATCCCATCTTGATCGGCGACGACGGTTTGCAGGATGTTGCCAAAAAAGTCGCGAATAGTACCCAAGCGATCCCCTGTTTTAACCACGGCGAGCAACGCTACTTCGGCGCGAAAATAGCCAGCCACATCCGCCGCAATCACGCTGTCCAGATTTCCGTCCCCGAACAGATGGTGTTGCAGCGGGCGCGGCTGCGGCGCGCCATCCAACATGCCCAAATGTTGCATCACATTGATCACACCCGTGGTGAAGCAGGCCACATCGTCGGGCTGGGCGAAGCCACCGCCGGGCGCCTCTGTATAGAGCGATGGCACGCCCAGATCCGTGGCGGCGGAAACTGTGCGCCCGGCTGCCAATGGCAAGGGATGGCCCCATAAAATCGGTGCGCCAAAGGCGCGGGCGCCGGCCAGCGAAGCTTGACCGAGCGCACCTTGATCACGGATGTAACCGATCAAGGTTGGGATGTTGTAGGCTGCGCCACCACTGTGCAGATCAATGTAGAAATCGGCCGCGCCGAGCAGCTTCTGCGTGATCCAGTAGGCGATGCGCGGCGTGATCGAGCCATGTTCGTCACCGGGAAAGACGCGCGCCAGATTCAAACCGTCGATCGGGCTGCTGCGCTGCGCCACCTCGTAGGCGGGCATGTTGCAGACCGGAACCATTACCAATGTGCCGCGCAACGTTGCCGGTTCCACCTGTGCAAAAACGAGTGGGATCGTCTCGACGCCTTCGTATTCGTCACCGTGCACCGCCGCCGTGACCACCAGCGTTGGCCCCGGTTGGTCGCCTGTAACGTAAAGTACGGGCAACTGCCACTGGCTGCCATCGGCGCGACTAGCAACCGCCAGCCAAGCGCACGCTTTCTGGCCGTGCGCCAGCGCCGAAACTGAAAAATCTCGGAAATGCAGCAGCGTAGCGCTCATGCCGTTGCCTCTGTCCAATCCAGGACGACGCCGACAATGTCGCGTTCGCCCTGCTCCAAGCGTTGATAAATGGTGGGCAACTCGTGCCACGGTCGGCGGTGGGTAATCATCGGCGCGATGTTAAGCCGACCCTTGATCAACATCTCCATCGTCAAGCCGAATGAGC
>JBBRVA010000778.1:0-4126 GCA_038247295.1 Caldilineales bacterium
CTAGCGCACATTGGTGATCGCCGACCGGGGTGTAGAAAGGCAACGTTTTGCCCTCGATTGCAAGCGTACCCACGACTTCTCCAAACGTAACCAGTTGTGGCCACTGTAAATTGCCCAGCCCCAGCCGATCGATCATCGGCTGATGCCAATCCAACGTCTCCAAGTTTAGCGCCGCATGGGCGGCGCCACTCGTCAGCTCCATGCGCGGCACAGTGTTACACAAATTGGCGATTACAAAATCTGGAATGCCAGCGGGGATCGCGGCGGGTGGTAACTGACCATTTTGGGCCAGCCAGTAGAGAAAGCAGAGTGGCCGACTGGGCTGCAATTCGTTGCCCAGTTGGCGGCGTTCTTGCGTGCTAAGTTGACCACGTAGCCGTTCAAAGTAACTGCCGTCGCCGGCGGGATGCGGGGTGAGCACGCGCTGATCCTGCCAGGTGATCACGTTGGAAAGTGCTTCGCCCTGTTCATTGCAAAGCACCAAACCGTGCATCTGCGTACACATCACTATCCCTTCGCAGTCTGGGGCATGCGTGAGCAGATCGGCGATCAAGGTGCGCACTGTGGCGACAATCTGGTTGGGATCAACTTCGTAAAAGAGTGTTGGCAGATTGGGCACTGGATTGGGAAAAGGCAAGCGCTGGATGTGGTGCAGACGCAATCCATCCAAATCTAGCACCGCGCCTTTGATAAATGTTGTGCCGAGGTCCAGGGCTATGAATGACATAAGGAATTTATAGTAGAGTGGGAAATTAGATCAATAAGTAATAAGTAACAAGTAATGGGTAATTATGGGTACGTCATTGTAACGCCAACGAATTATCACTTCCCACTCAATGTCATTAAGGTAAGGAATTGTAGGTGCGGTTTTTAACCGCACGTTCTCGTGCAAAGAAGCAACGTGCGGTTAAAAACCGCACCTACATGCGACGATTTTGTCTTACCTTAATGACATTGATTTACCACTTACCACTTACTTATTATTTCGCTTCGGCAACAAACTACCTTCCGCATACTGATAATGATCGGCCAGTGCTTCGTGCCCCGGCATCGCCAGCAGATCTTCCAAGACCGCCGCCGCTTGTTCATAGGAGCGGGTCTGATGACCGTCAAGCGTGCTCCAGAGCAGCATAGCACGATCACGCGTTTTGAAGGCTAATAACTCGCGTTCCATATCCAGCCACTCAGGCAAAATTTGCTCGAACATGATCTTGGCTGGCAGGGGTTCCACACGGAGCGGTTGAATGCCCATCTTGTTGACGATGGCGGGCACTTCGACCACAACATTGTCTGGTACGCCGGCCAACGCCCCACGATTGGGAATATTGACCTGGAAGTAGCCTTGGTTATCGTTGACCAATCCATCAATAATCGGCACCTGCTGTTCGCGCGTCTTCTCAGCGCCAAACGCTTCGATCAAGCTGGCTTTGGGGTCATTAGCCACCCGCGTCATCTCGGCGATGCGTTTTTCCAGATTTTCGACAAAATAAGGGCGCGCCAACTCCGTGTCCGGTCCGCCCCACGGCTCGCCAAACCAATATTTTTTGGTCGCCAGGTCGGCATGATACCACCAACCCCCGCGGCGTGGTGTGTCACCAATCGGCATACAGCCGTACATCTGATATTGGTGAATCGTGCCGCGCGCCATCTGGATATCGTGTGTGCGCGTGGCAACATGTGTGTTCCAGAAATTTTCGCCCTCGGTGGCAATCCACTGGTCGAGCAACGGATAGGCATCCTGTCCTTTATAGATAAAATGCGTCAGCCAGATGTTGTGGTTCAAACCGGGCGCTTGCCACGTCAGATCCTTTTCATTCTGCAAGTCCAAGCCCAGGCGGCGGGCGATTTCGTAGACGCCATAGTGGCCGTGACACAGCCCGCAGACCTTGATGCTGGTTTCCCGCGTCATCAACGTACAGCCTTCGTAGACCGGATTGCCCGACTGGATCAGCCAGGCGTCTGGGCAAATGGCTTCCATATCGTGGACGACATCCAACATTAATTGCAAATTGGAAAAATTGCCCAGGTTGACGCCGCCATAATAATAGCCATGTTTGGCGGTTAAGTCACGAATGGCGCGCTGGTGGTGATGGCTGTGCGCCGATGCCGTGTTGATCACAAAATCGGCGTCTTGCAGCGAAGCGCGCCGATCGGTGGTGCTTTCAAAGTGCAAATTGGAGCCCAATTCCTTGGCGTAGCGCGCCCCCATCTTGTGGATCATATCGAGCCGCGCGGCATCGATATCCATAAAGCTGATCAGGCTGCCGGCCAGGCCAGGCGTCAGGCAGATATCCTTGACCAGGCCCAGCGAAAACTGCGCACTGCCCGCGCCGATAACACTGATTTTAATTGGCGTTGCCATGGGAAACTCCTAGAATTGTGAATTGACGAGTTACGCTTGTGTTGTTGCCAACCAGTCAACGTTCTCGTATAACTGTCGAACGGAAATTTCCAAGTCGATCGACTGCAAAACCAATCTCGCCTCCGGCTCACGTAAAATCGTAAGCACCCACGTACTATCCTTGACTTTGTGGTAGTGTTCCACATAAATCCGATCCTGGTCGATCAAGAGATACTCCTGAAAGGTCGGGATGGCTTGATAGAACTCAAATTTCTGGCCGTGGTCATAATTGCGGGTCGATTTCGAAAGCACCTCCACCAACACCAGCGGGTTGAGCACTGTATCGGTGCGTCCTTGCTCAAACTTTGGTTTGCCGCAGATCAACATACTGTCTGGGTAGGTGTACAGCCCATGCGCTTCGATGAGTAGTTTCATATTGCTTGTAAAAGCTATACATGACTTGGCATTAGCAGCTAGACGTAAAGCACTATACACATTGCCACAGATCATCTCGTGATTGTATGTACCACCCGCCATCGCATAAATGACGCCTTTGTAATACTCACTTTTAAACGCGGCGCTTTCCTCCAATGTCAAATATTCTTCTCGTGTGTAGAGCTTTTCCTGTCGAAGGGAAACTGCCATAACCGACCTCTAGTTTGAAAAATCCAACCGCAGCGCCTGATCTTGAAAGCGAATCTCGAGCTGCTCGTCCGCCCAATCGGCCACACAATAGGAATTTTCGATTCCCCTGGCGTCCGGCAGCGCTACTTCCGCTTCATCGATCAACAAGGGCCCTTCCCAGCCAAAATCGATACTTTGGTTGCGCAGCGTGCCGCAGTGGATCGAGAGCGCTTCAAACGTGATATCCAACGCCAGCAGGCTCGTTTGAAAATCGGCGAAGCTACCATCGAGCGCTGCTCGCCCCAAGTGACAAAACCAGACATTGGTGGGGCCGGCCGCGCGTAATGCGCGATAAGCGGTGTCGCTCTCGGTTACCAATTCGACGCCGTGTGCCGTTGTCAAGGCGAAGTAGCCATTACCCCGGCGGGCAAAAACCCAACCCTGATACAACGTGTATTCGTCGAATCGCACCGCCGGGAAAGTAACCTGCGTATACGCTGCTGGGTCGGCATCTGCCAATTGGTAGACGGCCACCAGTATATCTTGCCATTGCGCAACGCGCAACTGGCGCAAAAATCCCTCATCGCAGCAGGTCGGTTCGATAGCTGTAATCATGGCGTCAGCATCAAAAATGGCCTGCCAGCTTGACTGTTGTGCCGTTTGGGTCGAGCAGAGCATAAAGTCGGGCGTTTTATAGGTTGCCTGGTTATCGCCGCTATACTGCGCACGGTGCCACATCTCTGCTGGCTGATCGGTGGCAATCTGTGCAATCAGCGGTGGCAATGTATAGTTGCGGGCACAGGCCAGGCTGACAACGCCCCGGCTATACTGATTGAAGACGCCCATGCCCCACAGCAGGCGTGCCATACCAGCCGTCGCCGCCAAGCGACCATTCATCAACGTCGGCGCACCCTCAACCCCGCGCAATGAATTGACAGCCAGCAGAAAGAATAATTTGTCGAGTGAGATGGCCGCCAACTCGCGTACGGTGTCATTTACAGCTAGATCCGCCAGATGGGTGAGGGCTATGACAGTTGCTTCGCAAATGCCTGCCGAGAAATTGTGAGCCGTTTGTTGCTGTAACCAGGTCAGCGCTATCTGTTCGCCGTCGGGTTGGTGCGCGGCTGGATAAAGTTGGCCAGCCAGAATCGCTGCTGTGGA
>JBBRVA010000779.1:0-4124 GCA_038247295.1 Caldilineales bacterium
AGCTGGATCAAACGCGGTAGTTCGCGCACGGCGGATGGTTCATCGCACCCGGACATGCAACTCAACCTGATGAACATGCGCGTCATTGCTCTGGTGTCACAAGACGAAGCGCGTTGGTCATTGGCGGGCGATCAGCTGTATATCGACCTCGATTTGAGCACGGAAAATTTGCCCGCCGGCACGCAAGTGGCGCTGGGTTCGGCCGTGATCGAAGTGACCGATCAGCCGCACACGGGTTGTCAGAAATTCGTGGCGCGCTTTGGTGCCGATGCGATGAAGTTCGTCAACTCGCCGGTGGGCAAAGAGCTCTGTTTGCGTGGCATCAATGCCAGGGTCGTTCAGCCCGGCACGATTCGCGCGGGTGATGTGGTGAAAAAGTTGTAGGTAAATAGGTAGACAGGTGGTTCCTACTTGTCTACCTGTTTACCTATTTACCTGTTTCCTTGTCTACCTATTTACCTGTCTACCTATGCAATTTTGCAAGATGAGTGGCGACGATGACAGATAATCAGAGATCCGCTGCGGATCGCCAGCAGACAAATCTAGGGCTGCTCGGCTACTTGTTCATCGGCACGGCCGTTGTGCTCGTACCATCGGTGATGCCGTCGATCACGGACGAGTTCGCCGCTACCGGCTTGACCTTGGCCGCCATCGGGTTGCTTTTTCCCGCGCGTGAAGTGGGCAGCATTTTGGGCAATCTACTCTCTGGTATCGGTTCCGACCAGATCGGGCGCCGGCGGCTGGTCTGGATCGCCGCCCTGCTGCTGGCGGCGGCGTTGCTGTTGGCGGCCATTGCCAAGCTTTGGGTGTTCTTCGTGATCGGCTTTGTGCTGGTCAGCGCAGCGCAAGCCTCGCTCTCTACGGGGATCAATGCGTTGATCGCTGATGCCAACCGTGCTTCACGCGCCCGTGCCCTCAACACCCTGCACGGTGTCTATGGCGTAGGTGCAACCGTTTCGCCGCTGATCATCGGCTATGGCATCGACCGTGGCTTGCACTGGCGCTGGGCGTTGGCTGGCACCGGGCTTGTCTGGTTCATCTACAGCCTTATCGCTCGCCGTTTTGCGCGCACGGACAGGCCAGATGAACAGCATGCTAAGCCACAGCGGCGCGATCTAGGCATGCTGCGCCAAGGGCCCTTCCTCGCCCTTTTCCTGATCGCCTTTGTCTACAACGGCGTGGCATGGAGCCTGCTCGGCTGGATTGCGATCTTTATGCAACAATCGGCTGGCTTTTCGACTTTCGTTTCCGTTTCGATGATCTCGGTCTTTTATGTGGCGCTGACGATCGGGCGCTTTCTTTGTGCCGCGTATGCCGAGCGCTTTGGCTACGCCACAATTTTATTGGTGCTGGCGATTGGCATCACTCTGACTTATCCACTGGTTGTGCTGGGTAATTCGCTGTGGGTGGTGATCGGTGTCTTCCTCACCGGATTGAGCCTCTCTGGCCTCTTTCCCACCGTGCTGGCCTACGGCGCCCGCCTTTATCCAGAGCAGACTGGAACCGTGACGGGCACCCTCAGCGTGGCGATGACGCTCGGGTCGATGGCGCCACCGCTTTGGACTGGTGTCATCGCCAGCCTTTGGAGCTTTCAGGTTGCGCTGGGTGTTAACTATCTCATGGTTCTGCCGCTTATTTTCGTTGCCCTCTATCTGGGGCGCAGCGAAACCCGTCAACTTGATCCGCAGCGCGTGACCGGCGCTGCCCAATAGCAAAGGATAAACATTGGCCCAAGCCAAAACTCAAGTGACGGGCGCTGCGACGTTGGGCATGGGCATTCTACAAATGGTGTCGATTATGGCCTAGGCGCCATTTCAAAGCAATAATGATGCACGAAGGCTACGAAGCCACACGAAATTAAGCCTTCCTTCGTGGATGGTTTAATTTGCAATCACAGAGAAAGATGCAATCACATGACAATTCAAACCAAAGCAGACGTTACCCAGTTGCGCAAAATCGGCGAGATCGTGGCGCTGACGCGACAAGCCATGATCAACGCGCTCGCGGTTGGGATGAGCACGCAAGAACTGGATCAGATCGGTCGGGATGTGTTGACTCGCCACGGTGCACGACCTGCGCCGGAGCTTTGTTATGGCTTTCCAGGCGCCACTTGTATCAGCATCAACGAGCAGGTGGCCCATGCCATTCCTGGCCCGCGCAAGATTCGTAACGGTGATCTGGTCAATATCGATGTCTCTGCTGAGTTGGATGGCTACTTTGCGGACACCGGCGCGAGTGTCCCCGTTGGCAATACCCCAGCGGTGGCCAAGCGCTTGTGTGCGGCCACGCGCGCGGCGTTACAAGCCTGTTTACACGTTGCTCGCGCCGGTAACAAAATGGCCGAGTTGCAGCGCGTGCTCCAGCAGACGGCGCAGCGCAACCGTTTCTCTATCATCCAGAATCTGGCCGGTCACGGCATTGGCCGCCATCTGCATGAGTCACCCAGCCACGTGCCGGACCATAGCAAAGGGAAAGATCGACGCCGTTTTCAGCGTGGCATGGTTCTGACGATTGAACCGTTTTTATCGACCGGGCCCACCTATGCCAAAGACACCGGCGATGGTTGGACATTGGTAACCGCACCAGGCTACTGGAACGCACAATTTGAGCACACATGGATTATCACGGACGGCGAACCGATTGTGTTGACTCAGTAAAAGGTGTGGTTAGCGGCTGCGACCAAAACAGCTGCGCTGCGTAGAGATAACGATAACCTAGTATTTGTTGTACGCAGCATTGCGAAAGGATGACAGAGGATGACAAATTTCAAACCACAGCCACGAACACTCGGATTGGTGGTGCTTTTATTGATGGCTGCATTGGTATTGGCGGCCTGCCCTACCGATCGGCTGAAGCCTTCGTTTACGCAGGCGGGGGTGATGCGTGATACGATATTTTCTGTCGAAGAGCGCGGCTTGGGCGCCGTGATGGTCTGGGTAACGCACAGTGATCGGGAAGGCTACTGTTTTACCGACGATGAGTTGGTCGCGCGCGCCCGCAGCCTGATTCGCGAGCACACAGGCGAGGTGATCATCGAATATCGGGCGGCCAACGCGTTGGACGCCCTGAACCCCTGTGCGCGCACCGAAAGTGATCCACAATTTACCGTCTACCTGGGCGAATCGTTGACGACGGTGCCAGCGAGGTAGGATATGAACTGTAATGAATGCGGCGCGCCATTGGTCGATGGGATGAATTGTCGCGAGCAATTGGGGGCGATTGGTGCCTGGGAATTCCAAGATCCGGCCCTAATGGCCGAGCACTTTCTTACCGTTGCTTCGTATAACCTCCAGCATCCGACGAGCCGGTGCTGCGCGACTGGGGCATGACCATCGCCGACGTTTATCTGCCCGATCAGCCGCAAGGCGCCGTGGAGCGGGTGCGGGCGTGGGCGGCCACGATCCGTAGCCAACTCTAAAACAAATAAAGGAAAGCAAGTCTAGTGAAACCTGCTCAAAAGCCCGCTAAAGAGCTCCCCGTGCTGCTTTTTGCCGATCAACAAGCCTGGGCTACCTGGTTGGCGGAAAATCATACTACTTCAACGGGACTTTGGCTCCAGTTGGCCAAAAAAGCATCCGGCCTGACGTCAGTCTCTTATGCCGAGGCACTGGATGTAGCGCTCTGTTATGGCTGGATCGACGGCCAGAAGCAGAGTTATGATGAAGATTCGTGGTTGCAGAAATTTACCCCACGTGGGACAAAAAGTATTTGGTCAAAAATAAATCGGGAGAAAATCGCGCAGTTGATTGAGCGTGGTCTGATGCAACTGGCTGGGCTCGCGGCCGTAGAAAGCGCCAAACAAGACGGTCGCTGGGATGCCGCGTACGATTCTGCGCGAACAATGACGGTGCCTGATGATTTTCAAGCGGCGTTGGACCAAAGTGCGCCAGCTGCGGCTTTTTTTGCCACGCTCAACAGTGCCAATCGGTACGCCGTTCTGTGGCGGATTCAAACGGCCAAAAAGGCTGAGACGCGCACAAAGCGGATCGAGCAGTTCATCCATATGCTAGAAAATAAGGAAAAGCTTCACTAAATCCAGTTGTGAAAGCTAAATGACACTTGTCGGGAATAACAAATAAAGAAGCGGGGGTGTAGCGCCGATGGGCTTCACCCCCGCTGCTTTC
>JBBRVA010000780.1:0-4117 GCA_038247295.1 Caldilineales bacterium
AGTTCACTTGGCCCATCGCCATCCTTGCTTTGTGCCACATAGAGGGTTTTGTTGTCCGGGGCGAGCAATAATCCATTCGGTGCTGTCGTATCATCGGTGATGCGCACTACCTGCCAAGTGCGGGTGCCCTCTGGGCGCGGCTGCGGATCGGCGCGAAAGACCGATTCGTGGTCGAGCTCCATATCGCTGCGGTCATCACTATAGCGCGGGTCGGTGAACCAGATTCGCCCCTGGTTGTCAATGGCCAGGTCGTTGGGACTGTTGAACTTTTTACCCGCAAAGTTGTCGCAGACCACCGTCACCCCACCATCCGGCTCGTACCGCACAATCCGCCGCCCACCTGCCTGGCGCGGGGTGCCACCTTCACAGGCATAGAGCCGCCCCTCCTGATCCAAGATCAAGCCATTGGCTTGGTTTGTACCGGTGCGAAAGACGCTAATTTCGCCACTGTGCGCGTCATAGCGCATCACACGGCTGTTGTTGATGTTGGTAAAGAGCAGGCCGCTGCCATCCCAGGCCGGTCCTTCCGTCAAGCCGATCGGTTCGAGCAATAATTCAAATTGCCAACTCATTGTGTTTCCTCCTCCAAGATGCTCCATCATGGCAACGCATTTAAAGTAGTTTATCATGAGATTTTCTTGCGTGGTAATTACCTTCTTTTGAGCAACCCTGCCCGACTCAATTGACATCGGGCAACCGTCTGTACTATAGTAAAGGCCATCTACTTTCGCTTCCCGCACCCGTTAGAAAGGTTTTTGATGAACGCTGCATTTGCCTATCTCGACGCCGCTGGCGCCATTATTGACCGTATCCGCGCCACGCAAATGGACGCGCTCGACCGCGCCGCCGAAATTTGCACCCATTCGATTGCCGGTGATGGTTTGGTCCATCTGTTTGGCACCGGCCATTCGCGCATGTTTATTGAAGAGATGTTTCCGCGCCACGGCAGCTTTCCCGGCTTTCACCCCCTGGTCGAGCTGTCGCTGACCTTTCATAATCAGGTGGTTGGTTCCAATGGCCAACGCCAGGCAATGTTCTTGGAACATATCGAAGGTTTGAGCAAGGCGATTCTGCGCAACTTTGTTTTGGCCGCGCCGGACAGTTTTATCATCTTTTCCAACAGTGGTGTCAACGAAGTGGTGGTCGAAATGGGCTTGGAGGCCAAAGCGCGCAACCTGCCTGTGATCGCCGTCGTTTCGCTCGAACACTGTCTGGCTTCGGTGCCCAAACACAGTTCGGGCCAGCGTCTGCCCGACATAGCCGATGTCACGATCGACAACTGCACGCCGGCGGGCGATGCCCTGGTGCGCGTCGAAAATTTGAACGATCCAGTTGGTCCCGGCTCGACGATTGGCGCGGCGGCAGTAACCAACGCCCTCAAGTGCCTGATCGCCGACCGTCTCACGCGTCTGGGCAAACCACCGATCATTTTGACCAGTGCCTACTTCATCGGCGCTGAAGCCTCGAAAAAACAATTCGATGAATGTTATGACGATTACCGGGCCAGGGTCAAGCGTGTCTATGGCTAAAATGTGTACGACCCTTAAAACAAAATTTCTCACGCAAAGGCGCAAAGAACGCAAAGTTTTGTGGGCTGTTCGTTAAAAATTCACAATGCCTATCTACTTTGGATGGACTGGTTAATCCAGACCATTGCGCTACAGTCCGTTTATCACTGTCTTAGGATGCAGCTAAGGTTAATTGCTAGCTTATAAAACTTTGCGTTCTTTGCGCCTTTGCGTGAGAATAAGCTTTTCGTCTAAGGCGTAGCTGCTCCAGCTTTGCGTTACACTATCTCGAACAGGAGACCATCGTGTCTACAGCACCAGAACCTACCTACAAATTCTCTTTTATCGGCGTCACGACCGGCCAGTCGGCGATGACGAAGATTTTTCCCGATTGGATGGCGGCGCTAAATCGGCCCGATGTTGTGCTGGAAGGTATTGATTGCAAAATTCATGATGAGCCGGAACGCTATCGGGCGATTGTGGCCGCCATCAAAGCCGATCCGCTGGCGCTGGGCGGGTTGATTACCACGCACAAGCTCGATCTGCTGGCGGCGGCGCGTGATCTGTTTGACACCCTCGATCCATACGCCCAAACCTGTGACGAAATCTCTTGTATCACCAAACAAGATGGTCAACTGGCCGGTTATGCAGTGGACCCCGTGGCTGATGGTCAAGCCTTACATGCTATCATTGGTGACAACCACTTTGGGCGTACCAAGGGTGCTGTGCTCTGTTTGGGCGCCGGTGGCGCCGCGACAGCGATCGTGCTCTACTTGCTCAACCGCCGCCAAGTGGCGGATCGCCCCAAATATTTCACAGTGGTCGATGTCGATCAAGCGCGGCTGGACCATATCCAGGCTATGGTGCAAAAGGTGGGCAGTGATATCCAGTTCGAATACATCTGCAATGCGGACCCGGCGGTCACCGATCAACTCCTGACAACCTTGACCGCGGGCAGCGTGGTAATCAACGCGACCGGCATGGGCAAAGATCTGCCCGGTTCGCCGATCACGGAAAAGGCGAAATTCCCCAAACACAGTATTGTCTGGGAGTTAAATTATCGCGGCGAACGCGCCTTTTATCAGCAAGCACTGGCGCAACAAAAGAGCCGCAAACTAATCGTGGAAGATGGCTGGGTCGCTTTTCTCCACGGCTGGACCGGCGTGATCAGCCACGTGTTACACACGCCGATTGATGGTGGTAAATTTACGCAATTGGCTAAGCTTGCGGCACAGATGCGGGGATGACGAACGACGAACGACCAATGACCAACGACGAACGATAACCCACGAAGGTGGGTTTTGTTTGTGTTGCTGCGAATTAATTCGCCAGCCACTTGATTCACCAGCCAAGGAGATCTTGTTATGCAACCGAAACCGCTGCGCACGACTGTGATCGGCAGCTATCCGTTTCCCTCGTGGCTGGAGTTTGCCAGCCAGCACCTCGATCAATTCGGCGCGGCCGAGTTGGAAGAGATGGTCGAAGACGCCGTGATCGCTGCTGTCCACGACCAGACCACGGCTGGGCTGGATGTGATCACCGATGGCGAACAGACGCGCCTGGACTTTAACCTCTCCTTCTATGGTTATCTGGAAGGCATCGAACGCGAACAAAAGTCGGTGCGCATCTTTGGCCCGCCGGCGCACGATCAGCGTGGTAAACACCAGATTGCTGGTGAACTGCGCGCACCGCGCGGGCTGGGAGTGACGACGGAATTTAATCGGCTTAAAAAGTTAGCACCGGATGGTCCAACGCTCAAAGCCAGCGTACCAGGTCCTTACACCCTCAGCGGACGTCTGATCCCGAATGCCCAATACCCAGACCGCTACGCGATCACCGAAGCGTTGCTGCCCATTGTGCGCCAAGAACTCGAAGATCTGGTCGCGGCCGGCTGTCGTGAGATCACGGTTGATGAGCCGTCGATGAGTTGTTACGCCTACAAGGAAGATCCTGCCGCCTTTGTCGAGATCTTTAATCGCACCGTAGCGCCGGTGGTCGGCAAGTGTTTTCTTTCCACTCATCTCTGTTTTGGCAACTTCAAAGGCCGGGCGGTGGGGCCGCGCCAATACGCGCCGATGTTCCCCGCCTTCCTCGACATGACACTGGACGAAATTCACGTCGAGATGGCCAGCCGCGAATTTGCCGAACTTGCGATCATTGGCCCAATTGCCGAAAAGTGTAGCGTGGCCGTCGGCATCATCGATGTCAAGAGCTACTACATCGAGACGCCAGCCGATGTCGCCAACCGCGTGCGCCTCTGCTTGAAGCATGCCCCGGCGCATGGCCTCTCCTTTGCCCCCGACTGTGGTCTAAGCCAGACCGCGCGCTGGGCCGCCAAACTCAAGCTGCAAAACATGGTGGCCGGGGTGCGCATGGTGCGCAAGGAGTTGGAATTAGAACTGTAATCGGCCGATTCATAAGACTTACACCTATTTCTCCACGCGTATATTTTTGGAAGCAATATATCTATGTTTCTGATCATCGGCACGGCCAACGTCGATCTGCTTGTCTCTGGTTTCGCTAAAATGCCGGGCGACAGCAGCGACGAATTCACGACTAGCAACCTGGTTTTTTGCGACGAACCGCTCAAGTTGGTGCTGGGCGGCAAC
>JBBRVA010000781.1:0-4112 GCA_038247295.1 Caldilineales bacterium
TGCTCAGCTTGCACCACGATTGCCTTGCTTTCATTGATCGCATCAATCTCGACCCAGAACAGATCATCTCTCGCCTGTGGCCCAAATTCGACCTCGATCCCCTTGTCGAAAAACTGCTGGTTTCATTTTGACTTCAGTTTAAGATAATAATTGGCAGGTCAGAAAACTGTTTAGTGCGCTCACAAAATTCCAACCCGCCCATGACGGGCATATTGATATCCACAAGGGCAAGGTGAGGTAAGCCATGCTCTGCGATCAGCGCCAATGCGTCGTGGCCGGTGGACGCGGTAAGTACTTCATAGCCACTACGGGTCAATTTAACGTGCAGCAAGCGCCGAATCTCTTCGTCGTCTTCCACAACCAGAATTGTTTTTGCTTGAATCAGATTAGCTGATAAGCGTTTGTGCATCTTAAGACCTCGAATATCAGACATGCCAAAATAGGCAATGCGCCTGTTACACTGCCTTCCAAATCGCCGCGTTGTTTATAGTGGCCTACACAGTACAGCCCGTGTTCTATAAACGTGTAGGATTTTTTTTCAACTTAATTGGTAAAAAATGCAAACATCGAAACGTAAGTTAAGCCTTATTTGGGGGATAATTTGCAACCATAGTAACCAGTTCTGCAAATGCAACAGTAAAGGCATCCATAATCGCTCCTGGATCTTGAACCAACTTCTCGTCGACCGCCAACCCCAGGGTCACGCCGCCGGCATAACTGACAATGCTAATGCCCAAGCCAATCTGGCCTGATTGTGGCACCCAGCAGAGGATGCGCCGCATTGGTTTACCTGCTAAATAGAGCAGTTGGCGCGGTCCGGGGACATTCGTCAACACTGCCGTCGCTTTGCTGGCAAACATCTGTACTGTGCGATCCGCTAACTCGCCGGGCAACATGCCCAGTAAATTTAATATCTGGTAGATGACCAGCGGCTCGGGGGAAGTTTTTAGCCGATCCATATGCCGTTTAACATCTTGGAGCCGCTCGAAGGGGGTCGGGAGGCTGACTGGCAATGGCAGATAAACCAGGCTAAATTGATTGCCTAAAGTTGTCGCCTCGTCCTGCGGACGTAGATTGATCGGCACCATGGCGCGCATTTCACCGCTGACCACTGGGTCGCCGTTCGTTTGTAGATAGGTCCGCAATGCCCCGGCCACCGCAGCCACTAATACATCGTTGATCGTTGTACCGGTGGCTTTGCCAATCGCTCGCACCTGTTCCAGGTCGATCGGTTCCGACCAGACGACGCGCTTGGCTATGCCCAAATTCCCCTTCAGCATCGATGCTCGATCCGGTAACATAAGCAGCAGTTTGGCCACGATGGCGGCGCTGGTTGCCCCCATGACGCCCGCCGCTTGGATCAACTCGCGCACATGGGCAGGATTTTCAATCATTTGAAATCCTTCGTATAGTAAAGTTTTGGCAATACCTGTAACCATCGTTTGCGCCTGTTGCATTTGACGTAATACTGCCGTTACTGGATTGGTCAGGTTGGCGTGACGGGCGCTATTCGGTATTGGCGGCGGACAAGCGTCTGGTTCACTGTCGGTTAGCGAAAGCAAGACCCGCACCAGGGCAATGCCGTCGGCAATGGAGTGATGGCAACGAGCAAAAACAGCACAGCCAGTTCCCACATTCTCGATTAGGTAGAAGTGCCAGAGTGGTTTGTGGGGATCAAGGGCGCCGCTCATCAAGTCGCTGATTAGGGCTTGCAAGGTGGGCATGTCGCCGGGGGCGGGCAGCGCAATGCGCGAAAGATGAGCACGAATGTCGAAATAGGGATCACTCTCCCAGTAGAGGCGACCAGTGCCGAGTGGCGATTCGACGACGCGTTGGCGGAAACGGGCGTGGACGCCCACCAGGCGCTGTTCACAAATCACTTTGAAGGTGGAAAAATCTAATTGCTCATCAAACAGGAGAATGCCGTTAATGACCATCAAGTTGGTTGGACTGTCCATGCGTAGCCAGGCTTTATCAACATGGGACATCGCCTCGCGTTGTTCAGAACCATTCATGTGTAAACCCTCACTTCGCTTGCCGGGCCGGGTAAACTGTCGCCCAAAATTTGCAATGGAAAATTGCACCGGCTGCAGGAGAAGACTATAATGGAAACGCTCATCAGCCGAAAGTGTGAAAACGTATTGTTTTACCCCTAGCGAAAACAGCAGTTTTTACACTTTTCACAGATGAGCCACTGGGAAAGTTACGATGGATGACGAACGCCGGCCAACTTCACTTGTCGCTGGCCGTTGTTCAATTACCTCCCCTTCGATAACCTTATTTATGCTAATGATATTGTCGGCAATTATTTTTCTGTGTCAAATACGAACCAATTGAGGATGATACGAATGTTAAAGACGCATACCTGTGGCGAATTGAGTCGCTCCCACACTGGCCAACCGGTGACCCTGGCTGGCTGGTTGCACCGCCGCCGCGACCACGGTGGTTTGATTTTTATAGACTTGCGTGACCGTTTCGGCATTACGCAGGTTACAGTAAATTCCGAGGCGCCAGCCGCAGTGCAAACAGTTGCTTCCCAGGCACGTGGCGAATATGTGATCCAAGTGCGCGGCGTCGTGCAAGCTCGCCCTGCTGGGTTTGAAAATCCCAACCTTGGCACAGGCGAGATCGAGGTGATTGCCGATGAAATCGTCATCTTAAATCCGGCCAAGACGCCGCCTTTTTATATTAGCGATGCGGCGGACGATGTCGATGAATCATTGCGCCTTAAATACCGCTACCTGGATCTGCGCCGGCCACGCATGACCCAAAACTTGATTTTGCGCCACAACCTGGTGCGTTTCATCCGCGAATTTTTCTCGGCGCGCGCATTTTTAGAAATCGAAACGCCGATCTTGTTGAAAAGTACGCCAGAAGGTGCGCGTGACTTTGTCGTGCCGAGCCGCCTCCACCCGCACGAGTTTTACGCCCTGCCCCAAAGCCCCCAGCAGCTAAAACAGTTGTTGATGGTGGCCGGCATCGAGCGCTATTTCCAAATTGCGCGCTGCTTCCGCGACGAAGACCTACGCGCCGACCGCCAGCCTGAATTTACCCAGTTAGACTTGGAGATGAGTTTTGTCGAGGCCACCGACATTCGCGCTTTGATCGAAGAAATGTTGATCGGCCTCTGCGCGGCGTTGGGTGCCAAACCAATCCGGACGATTCCCTTCCCTGTTATCACCTATGGCGAGGCGTTGGAAAAATATGGGGTGGACCGGCCTGATCTGCGCTTTGGCCAACAGCTTTTTAATCTGAGCACATTGCTGGCGGACAGCAACTTTGCCGTCTTCAAGAATGCCTTGGCCGATGGTGGACAAGTGAAAGGGGTCATTTACCCTGGCGGCGCCGGCCTGACACGCCGCGAGATCGATGAACTGACCGATTTTGTCAAACAGTATGGCGCCAAGGGTCTTGCCTGGATCGGCGTCACTGGTGCAGCGGTCGATGGCACATATCCTGCCGAAGCCTTGCGTAGCCAGGTGACCAAATTCTTGACGCCAGAAGAGATCCAAACCATCATCACCGCTAGTGGTGCGCAAACGGGCGACTTGATTCTAATTGTTGCCGACAAGCCGAGTGTTGTGGCCCAAAGCTTGAGCAATCTGCGCCTGGAGATCGGGCGGCGCGCTAACTTGATCGATAATAGTGCGTTGGCTTTCTGTTGGGTAGTCGACTTCCCCTTACTCGAGTACAATGACGAAGCGCAGCGTTGGCAGGCTGTCCACCATCCCTTTACCAGCGCCTTGGATGAGGACTGGGAGAGGTTGGAAAGCGACCCTGGCAGTGTGCTCGCCAAGGCCTATGATGTCGTGATGAATGGTTGGGAAGTAGGCGGGGGCAGCATCCGCATTCACCGTAGCGACTTGCAGGATCGACTCTTTGCCCGCCTTGGGTTGCAACAAGCCGAGGTGCAAGCCCAGTTCGGCCATTTGTTAGAGGCTTTTCAATATGGCGCACCCCCACACGGCGGTATCGCCCTGGGCATCGATCGCCTTTCGGCGCTCTTTGCCGAATCGACCAGTATTCGCGAAGTGATCGCTTTCCCCAAAACTGCGGCCGGCACCGACTTGATGGTCAACGCGCCCAGCCCAGTGACTGAAGCGCAGTTGGAA
>JBBRVA010000782.1:0-4112 GCA_038247295.1 Caldilineales bacterium
CGATCAACCAGGGGCTAATCATCGCATAAAATGCGATCGTCCGAGATCGCCGCCGCGAGTGAGCGCGCCATGAGCGTTTGTTGGCTTTGGGCACGTAGTTAGAAGGGGTGGTTTGGGCTGTATTGGTCATCGCTAGCTTTTCTTGTGGGAAATAGGTAGATAGGGAAATAGGTAGATAGGGAAACAGGTAGACAAGGAGACGGGTAGATAGGTCGCTCTGCACCTGTGTACCTGTCTCCTTGTCTACCTGTTTCCTTCTTTACCCGCCAATCTGATCGATACCATCCTGAATGGCGATGTTCGTTTCTGCCTCGAGCTTTTGCACTAGCTCATCAAAGGTGATTTCGCCGTTGAGCGCTTGTTCGTAGAATTGGAGGAAGAGGCTAGCCACGACACCCGGTTCTCCACCTTGCAGGTATGGGTTGAAGCGGACGGCAGTATCCGAGAATTTCATCTCTTCTTCCAATACGCCCCAAACTTGTGAGCGATAGGTGCCATCCTTGGGGATCTTGGCGTACATGGATTGGAGAGCGGGGATACCCCAGCCACTCGCCGCGCGGTTTACGGCTGGTTCCTTGGCGTTGTACCACTCGAAGACTTTGTAGGCCTCATCGGGGTGGGCTGTAGCGCCCGTGACAATCGAACCGGTCGCGGTGATCGTTGGGCCGCGCTTCTCGCCTTGCCAGGTCGGCGAAGGCAACATCACCAGTCGGCCTTCTTCGATCTTTTGCTTCATCTCGTCGTTGGCCCAAATCATCAAGCCGCCGCTAAACCAGAAGCCATACTGTACAATGCTCAATTCGCCATTGGCAAAGTCTTGACCAGGCCAAGAGGGGCTAGGATTGATCGGGCTCGAGCTGATCTTGTCCGCCGCTAGATCATAGTGATACTGGATTGCTGCGCGCGCCGCTTCATTTTCTACCAGATCGATCTTGGTGAAATCTTCGCTAAAGAGCGATTGGCCCATGCCTTCCAACCAAACCATCCAGAAGCGCTCGACCCACGGCATGTTGGTGTCGAAGCCACGCCGCACCGAGCGATCGCCATCGAACTTCATCAACTGCTCGCCATAGGCGCGCACATCTTCGTAGCTCATCGGCTCGGTCAGGCTGGGTGCCGGCAACCCAACTTCTTCGATCTGATCCAGATTGGCCCAAATCGTCAGATCAGGCGACCAATCCTTGACCATGCCATAGACATCACCACTGCCAATATCCAGCGCGCCGCCGCTGGAGCGATAGTAATTGTTGGCCGGCGCCAGATCGTCCACCTTGATCACTTCGCTGACATCGACATAGGATTGCAGATTCAAGGGAATCTTGCGCGCCAGCATCAAGGGGAACTGGGGTGCTTGCAAGCGGAAAATGTCGGGTGGGGTACCGGCGGCCAACGATGCGAAATACTTGGTCGCATCCGGCTCGACGCGTGTAATTGTAATGCCGGCATTGCCCGCTTGGAACTGCTCAATTTCGACAGCGGTGAGTTCCGGTTCGCCCATCATATAATTGATGTTGATGCCCGCTGCGCCCGGTGCAGCGGCGGCCGGCGCAGCAGCCGAATCGGCAGCCGGCGCACTTGGCGCAGCAGGGGCGCACGCGACCAGTACGCCGCCCGCGACCGAAACACCAGCCATGCGCATAAACTCGCGCCGGCTTAAGCGGGAGCCTTGATTATTCTTCATCTTCTTTTCCTCCTTTGTGATTATCTGGCGGGTAAATCTAATTGTTTGGACTTTTACACAGAGTACCAGCGCTGAGATCTAAATTGAATCGGGATCCTTTACGCCGGAATGGGAAGCTTAAATACGTAACGGCCGAGGATTGATCGGATCGTAGCACTGCTTCTACGTTCCGTCAAACGACAGAAAAATAGTTTTCAGTGTTCAGGCTTGATCTTCCAACGCTAATTCATCGCGCATCAACAAATCCGTGCTCACGCCGAAGAGATCGGCAATTTTTAGGATCATGGCCGCGTTGGGGATGCGCTTACCAGCTTCAAGTTGCGCCACATGATTATGGTAAACCCCAAGTATATCGCCAAGTTGCCTCAAAGATAAGCCACGTTTTTGGCGCAAGGCGCGTAATTTTTCACCAAATCTCTGCATATTTCAGATCTTGACAGTTACAAAAACTTGTGTTATCCTAATGTACATCAATTGATGTACATTAGGATAACACGGAGACAAATTCATGAGCACCTACCCACCTGAGCAACTCTTGCAATTATGGAAGTCCGAACAAATCGACAGCCAAATGGTGATCGGGCATTTGTTGCAAAATTTAGTCGCCCAAGCCGAATTAGTCAGCAAACTGAACGCGGCCCAGGTCCGGGTCAAGTTGGATATGGACAACTTGACGCAGCAGGTGAAGGCGCTGGCGACGAAACGCTGACCACGCCGCGTGCCCGGCACTTGATGACGAGACAACATGGGGGGAAGCGGTCAGCTTGATCAATCCGTCAACAGTGCCGGGCACGTTTTGTCCACCAATGCAACGTGCCCGGCACTTCCGAACGACCTGAACAATAGACGTGACACAAGGCCCGCTAACCGCCCAAGTGCCGGGCACGCGGTAGATGGCTGCACGTCGTGCCCGGCACTTGAACACCCGCCAAGTTGCGGGCATGCAGTCAGCTTGATCAATCCGTCAACAGTGCCGGGCACGTTATGTCCACCAATGTACATGATTGACTACAGATTTTCCAGATACAATTGTAAACCTTTGGGCAGAGTGCTACGCCCATTCAGGTAATCAAGCACAAACGCTTGATATCTTTGTGGATCGGGGAAATGAGCGTGTACAAATACCTGATCAATTAATAGGCCATTACGTAGCCCTATCCATTCTGGATAGTTAGAATAGGGCCACAATTCGGGCGCAGCCGCAAAGCCATCTTTTACCGGATTCATATGGATATAGCGACACAAATGATGGAGATATTCATCGGTTTCTACCAGGATCGCATCGAAACGATCTTCAAAGAGTGTACCAGAGCGCTTGTAAGCGTTGTTGAACGCTTTCGAGTAACTGTTGAAAACCCGTGTTGGCAAAAGACCGGCGGTCTCCTCGCCATCTTGCCGCACCAGCCAGTGGTAATGGTTCGGCATCAAGCAATAGGCGATAACGGAGATGTTCAATGCTTGCCGATATTGCTGCATCAACCGGAGGCAAAATTTGTAATTTTCATCAGAACGGAAAATCGATTGGCGATTGGCGCCGCGATTGTAAATGTGATAGTACGCACCTTGAACAAACTGAATTTTGCGAGGTGGCATAAGTGTTATGGATCAGATGTAGGATTGGATGAAATAGGTTGTCCAATACTATTTTACCACTGGACGATGTACCAGCCAAGTGCCGGGCACGCGGTTCAATCTAGCGCGTGCCCGGCACTTTATGACGAGACAACGTGGGGGGAAGCAGTCAGCTGGATGAACTCGTCAACAGTGCCGGGCACGTTGTGTCCACCGATCCAACAACGCGCCCAACGTTGGCACGTATCCAGCGCGCGATGGGTGCCCTTGCCCACCCGATTGGCATAAGAATGGTCGATAAAACTGCGTTCAAAGGCCGGTTCGATCACCTGACAAAGTGCATGGTGGACGACCCGGTCGCGAAAAGGCGCGGCGCTGATCAGCCGCCGTTTGGGTTCATGAATAGTAAAACTGGTGTATACACCGGGCTGGTAAGTTTCGGTCGCCAATTCATCCTGGAGTCGAATAAGATTATCTTCCAGGCGATATTCAAACGCCGCCGCAGCTGGCCGGCTGCGCTTGCCCTTGGCCGCGCGCCGATAGGCAATGTAGAGATTTTCCCAGGTGTAGATATCGGCATAATTGCCAGTGACTTGTGAAACCATGGTATTATAATACATGCTTTGGCTGATTTTTAAAATTCGGCCGCCTACGGCGGCAATAACGGCAGGGGCTGGCCGCCCCCTGCACCCCCGCATTGGTCTCTGCTCTTCTCACCTTTTTTCGTTATCAGTGAATGGGGCAAAACAGAGAAACAGAGACCAGAGAAAAGCAGAGGCTAAAAGCCGGGGGACACAACGCGGAACCCGACATTGAGATTCGAGTTGACTGGGTAGTTGGCGGACCGGGAGGCGCAGCG
>JBBRVA010000783.1:0-4105 GCA_038247295.1 Caldilineales bacterium
CTTGGTGGCGCAAATGGGTCTCTTGTGTCCTTCCTTTGCGGTGGCGCAAGCGGTATTAGACGAGCAAGGATTCAAAATCGATGTCAAAACGATTCGGCGATATTGTCGCGTGTTAGGCGAAACGGGCATGCAGTGGCGGGGCCAAGTCAGCCTGGATGGTACGGAAACCCTAGTGGGGAATACGCTGGTCATCGGCATCGATGGGGGCCGTTTACGCACAAGGCGTCGCAAGCGCGGTCGCCGCAAAGTAGAGCAAAAGCGCCAGGGGTTTCATACCGACTGGAAAGAGCCAAAACTGTTTACGATTTACCTAGTGGACCCAGCAGGCGAAATCATGCGTGACTTTTCTCCTTTGCATGATGCGACCACGGGCAATCATCATGACGCACTCGCTTTACTTGAACAGTATTTAGCGGCTTTGCCCTTAGCCGATGCCGAGCGCATTGTTTTCTGCGGTGATGGGGCACGTTGGATCTGGACAGACATCACCGCATTATGTGTGCGCATGCAACTGGACATGGCGCAGATTCATCAGATTCTCGATTACACCCATGCCAAACAGCAACTCGATAGCCTCTTGGGCTATGTCGCCACGGGCAAACGACAGCAACAGCAGCTTGACAAAGCCTGGCTGGCTCTCCTCTGGCACGGCGAGATTGACGCCTTGAAAACTGCAATCGAACGCGTCTGTACAGGGCGTAGATTGCAGGCTGCGCTGAAAAAGTGGCATTCCTACTTCGCCGAAAACCAACACCGCATGCAATATCAAACCTTTCAAGCTGCTGGCCTCCCCTGCGGTAGTGGTTGCGTTGAAAGTGCCATTCGGCGCGTGATCAATTTGCGCCTCAAAGCCCCTGGCACCTTTTGGACCAATCACATGGCTGAGGTTTTTCTCTTCCTGCGTTCGCAACTGCTCTCTGGGCGCTGGGCCATTATGCTTCACAATATCGTGCGCCAAGCCGCCCGCTTTTTACTGCGCATTCATGACCATACCAGTTGCGTTGCCGCCTTTCAACCTTCTCGGCTTGGTTTGGCGGTTACCGCTTAACACACTTTGGGAATGCACCCAAGGTGTATCCAATTTCATTGAAAATATCGATGATTATGTTCGTAACCCACAAAAACTCAATCAAGATTTCTCTGATTTTTTTGGTGAATTGAAGGCAGATAAAAAAACGGGTGAAGTCAAAGAAGATGTCTCTGCACGAAAAACTGTTGCAGCAATCAGAAAGCGAATTCGTCATTTGATCGATGAGGGTGGCTTACACTCCAGAGCATCAATGCTTGTTGATGATGTGTTTTCTCATTTAAGAGCTGGCAAAACTGTTATCATTGATCTTATAATGACCCCCAAGAACTAGACCAGAAGAGAAGGTGGATGTAGAGTAAGGATCCACATTCAAACTGGAGGTCAACATGACAGAAAAGAAACGCAAGCAACACAGTGCGGAGTACAAATTCAAGGTAGCATTGGAGGCGGCAAAAGAGAATAAAACGCTGAACCAGTTAGCGAGTGAACAGGAGGTGCATCCGAACCAAATCAGTCAATGGAAGCGCCAACTCATGGAAGAAGGAGCGAGTTTGTTTAAGCGCAATGGGAAAGGCGAGAAAGGGTTGCCAGCGGAAGGACAAGCAGAATTATATGAACAAATTGGGCGACTCAAGATGGAACTGGAGTGGCTGAAAAAAAAAGTTGCCCGCAACAGTTGAAGCAAAACGAGGATTGATTGAAGAAAATGAGGAAGCAATCAGTATCCGCCGACAATGCGAACTCGTGGGGCTCAATCGAGCAACGTATTATTACGAACCAGCCAGTGAAACGGCAGAGAATCTAAACTTGATGCGTCTGCTGGATGAGCAATACATGAAGACACCGTTTTACGGCTATCGACGGATGACCGTTTGTCTGAGAAGGGCCGGTTATCTCGTCAATCCGAAACGGATAGCGCGCTTGATGGGTGTCATGGGGATTGAGGCATTGTATCCAAAACCGCATACGACGGTCATGAATCCAGCCCATAAAATCTATCCCTATCTGCTACGGGGAGTGAAAATTACCCGTCCCAATCAGGTCTGGAGCACAGACATCACCTATATCCCGCTGGCAAACGGCTTTATGTATCTGACCGCAGTCATCGACTGGTTCAGTCGCTACGTGCTGACCTGGCGACTTTCCAATACCCTGGACTCACTTTTTTGTGTGGAGGCATTATCGCAGGCCTTGACCCTGGGCAAGCCGGAGATTTTCAACAGTGATCAGGGGGTGCAATTTACCGCACTTTGCTTTACTTCTGTGCTGGAACAAGCAGAAATTCAAATCAGTATGGATGGTCGAGGCCGAGCATTGGATAATATCTTTATTGAGCGTTTCTGGCGTTCGCTCAAATACGAAGATATTTATCTTTACCTCTATGACACAGTACCGGCACTCCTCCAAGGACTTACTCGCTATTTTCAGCTATACAATTACGAGCGTCCGCATCAGAGTCTTGGCAACCAAACCCCTGCTGTCATCTATTCAAGGAGTATTCGTTCGTTTTGAGTTTAACGCTTTTTAGCCAAATGGGAGAGGATCGACATAACTGCCGCGTGGGTTTAATAAAAAAAGTCAGAGCAGTACCGCTGCTCTGACCTCCCACTCGGCACTTGGATGGCGCTCAAGTTGCTCTCCAGCAGTGCTCTATCCTCCATCCAAGTACTATAGATTCTATCATATTTTCCCTTCCACCTTATTTTTGTCACTTTGTGGTCTTGACATTGGGGGGCAGTATAGAGAGAGCGGTGGGTTGACCGATGTGACGGTGTTACAGGAAGCCGTCGCCACTGATGATTACACGGTTGAACTGCGCTTGAAGCAACCCCAAAGCACCTTTATCAACCGGCTGATCACGCTAGGGATTGTGCCGCAACATGCCCACACCGCCGATTATGCACAACACCCGATTGGCTCTGGCCCCTACACCTTGGTGCAATGGACACCCGGCGAACAGTTGATTGTTGAGGCCAACCCTACCTATTACGGTGAGCAGCCGCAGATCAAGCGGCTGGTCTTTCTCTTTTTGGAAGAAGATGGCGCTTTTGCCGCCGCCAAAGCGGGACAGGTGCAGGTGGTCGCGGTGCCCCAGGCGCTGGTCGTGCAACAAGTGGCAGGCATGAAACTCTATGATGTCAATAGTGTGGATAACCGTGGCCTGCTCTTCCCCTTTGTACCAGACAGCGGCGAAAAGACCGCCGATGGCGACGCGATTGGCAACAATGTCACGGCTGATCGCGCGATCCGCCAGGCGGTAAACTTTGTGTTGGATCGCCAGGCGCTGGTGGATGGCATCTTAGAAGGCTA
This sequence comes from Caldilineales bacterium, assembly GCA_038247295.1. Classification (GTDB taxonomy): domain Bacteria; phylum Chloroflexota; class Anaerolineae; order Caldilineales; family Caldilineaceae; genus JAPLGZ01. The sequence goes on from JBBRVA010000783.1 coordinate 3,341, forward strand.
TGGCTCGCCTGCCTATGGCCCTGTCAGTTATCTGCCCTGGGAGCAAACGGAAGCTGCTGTGCCGGATGCCAACTTGGCGGAAGCGCAAAAGCTACTAACCGACGGCGGCTGGGCCGACAGTGACGGTGACGGCATTGTCGAAAAAGAGGGTGTCAAGGCGGAATTCACAATTATCTATCCGGCCAGTGACAGTACGCGTCAGGCGCTCGGCCTCGCCGCGGCCGACATGATCAAGACGGCCGGTATCCAGGCCAATGTCGAAGGCAAGAGTTGGGAAGAGATCGAGACGCAGATGCACAGCAACGTGATCGTCTTTGGTTGGGGTAGCCACGACCAGACTGAGATCTACAACCTTTATCATAGTAGCATGCGCGGTGTCGATTATTACAATACCGGCTATTATGCCAATCCCGCCATCGATAATTATCTCGACTTGGCGATGGGTGCAGCGTCCGAAGAGGAGGCAATTGCTTTCTGGAAGAATGCACAGTGGGATTTGCAGCAGGAAGGCTTTACCACCAAAGGTGATGCAGCCTGGGCGTGGATGGTAAACCTGGACCACACCTATTTTGTCAGCGAATGTTTAGACATCGGCATGCCCCAGGTCGAGCCGCACGGGCATGGTTGGCCGATCACAGCGAATATTGCGCAGTGGCAATGGACGTGTCAGTAAATGGTAATTGGTAAATGGTAAATATTGACACCATTCACCAATTACCATTTACTATTTACGATAGAGGAACTTACCTTGAAAACACTCACCAC
>JBBRVA010000784.1:0-4104 GCA_038247295.1 Caldilineales bacterium
ATTGCCATAGACCGTTAGCGGTTGGCCGAGCAGCGCCTGTTTGACAAAATTGGGCACGACGCGGCCGTCATTTAAGCGCATCCGTGGCCCATAGGTGTTGAAAATACGCACAATGCGCGTCTGCACGCCGTGGCTCCGGTGGTAGGCCATGGTCATGGCTTCGGAAAAACGTTTCGCTTCGTCGTAGACGCCGCGTGGCCCAATCGGATTGACGTGACCCCAGTAATCCTCTGTTTGGGGATGGATTTGCGGGTCACCATAGACTTCACTCGTACTGGCCAACAGAAAGCGGGCGCCTTTGGCCATCGCTAAACCAAGTGCGTTGTGGGTGCCCAAACTGCCGACCTTGAGCGTCTGAATCGGTAACTCTAAATAATCGACCGGGCTGGCTGGGCTGGCAAAATGTAAGATGGCGTTGAGTTCGCCTTTGAGGTAGATATAGTCAGTAACGTTATGGTGAATAAATTGAAAATGAGGGTTGCCAACTAAATGGGCAATGTTATCGGTGCTGCCGGTTACCAAATTATCCATCGCAATGACATCGTGCCCTTCGGCCAACATCCGGTCGCAAAGATGGCTGCCGAGAAAACCGGCCCCACCGGTGATCAAAATCCGCATAGTCTATCCTTTCCTTGTCTAAATTCGTGGCTATAACAAAGTAAACTTATAATAACATAGGCCGTGCACAGGCCACCTATCGCCAAGTTACATTACACTGACAGTTTAGGGAAACAGTAAGACAGTGATACAGTGAGATAGTAGGACAGTAGAACAGTGAGACAGTCGCTCAGTCTCTCGTACTGACTCACTGTCCTACTGACTTACTGTCCGACTTGAGTATGCGTCCACTTGATTTCTATTTTCCAATCAAGGTTGCCTATGTTCCCTTCTTTACCCTTTGGCCCGCTCTCGTTGCCCACCGGTCCGGTTGTTACTTTGATCGCCGTCATGCTTGGTTTGGAGACGGCTGGACGTTATGGCCGGCGGCTCGGTCTCGCCGCAGATGATGTCTGGAATACAGGGATGCTGGCGTTGCTGGCCGGCTTGATTGTAGCGCGACTCTGGAACGTGATCCAGTTTCTAGATATCTATCTGGCTGAACCGGGGTTATTGTTAAGTTTGCGCCCGAGTGGGTTTATCTTGTTGCCGGGCGTGGTAGCTGCATTGGTCGTTGCTTACGCTTATCTATTGCGCAAAGCGCTGGACCCGGTGCGGATCGCGGCTGCCTTTGCCATGGGCGCGCTGGCGGCGGGCATTTTGCTCAGTATCGGTGCCTTTCTAACTGGCTCTACGGTGGGCATGCCCGGCAACGCGCCGTGGGCGCTGCCCTATTTTGGGGAATTACGCTATCCGGTTGCGCTTTACCAAGCGGCCGGCGTTGCGACGTTGCTCACCATTCTTTGGGTGACCCAAGACGGCCATCGCCCAGGCCGCACCCTGTTGCTCGTCGCGCTCGGCTATAGCCTGGTGCGCCTTTTTACCGATGGGTTTGTCGATCGCGTGCCGCTGATCGGCGAGTTTCGTGCCAGCCAGATTGTTGCGCTGATCGCTGCACTGGGCGTCACATTGCTGCTGGCAAGGGGTGAGAAATCCAAACCAGCAACGATTACTGATTCACCACCGTCTGCACCACCAGAAGCAACCCTTGGCTGATCTGGATCGTGGCCGGCAACACAGCGACGACATTGCTCATGCCACGCGTGCTGCCCAGGTGTAAGGTGGCATCGATTAACGGATACTCGAGACCCGTATACGTAATTCCTGTAACGGTCGCGCTAAGGGGAATGGCGCTAACGGTGCCGCCCACTGGCGCCCGCAAATGTAACAATTCACCACTGCGCACTACCTGTGCCAACTGGTCACCCTCGCCGATCAGCAGCGCAAATGGCCACTCGCGTTGCACCAAGATCAATAGGTTGCCTAATGTTTGATCCAGGCGACCACCCAAGGCCCCCAACAACAACACTTCGTCTGCACCCTGCCGTTGCGCACGTTCGAGCGCCAATTCTAAATCGGTCTCATTTTTGGCGGGTGGATGGCGTTCAATTTGTACACCCATCGCGGCCAGTCGCACTACTTCCCGCGGATCCACACTATCCAGGTCACCGACGATAACGTCTGGGTGGCGTCCCAGAGCCAGGCAATGGACTGTGCCGCCATCGGCGCCGATCAGAAAATCGTCGGCGCGCAACCAGCCGGCCAAGGTAGCGTAGTCCGTTATCGTGCCGTTGACAAAGATCACTGCGCGCATAAGTCAGCTCGAAGAAGGATTGAAAAATATTTATCTACAGATTACACAGATTTTAAAATTTGGATTGGGTAATTATCGACCGGGGGCAGATGTAATCTGCAGCTCAATAAAAAGCCTGCCAAACAAAAACGGCGATCATGATGAGCGCAATTAGCACTTCTAGCCCGGCGCCGATCAGTAGGCTGGTGATATAAGCGCGCACCGCCGTAGTGGCCGCTTGTTGGTTACGATTTTTGGCATAATATTCAACCGTCCACATGCCCACCACCGCGCCAATCACGGCGCCAGCTAGTGTACCGATGATGGGTAAGGCACTCAACAGCGCCCCACCCAGAATGCCGCCTAAGATCGCACCCCCAATCGCCCGCCAACTGGCCCCGGCGCGCCGGCTGACGACAGCCGTCAAGAAGATATCTGCACCCCAGGCGATCAGCGCCAGCAAGGCGAGAAGGGTGAGCGTGGGCCAACCAATGCGGATAAAATTATCATCCCAGGCCCAAAGGAATATCCCTGTCCAGATCAACAACGGGCCAGGCAAGAGGGGCAGGATCGATCCGGCCAGTCCGACAACGATTAACACATAGCCGAGGGCGGCGTAGATTTGCAATTGGTCCATAATAGCTCCTGAATTGGGAGACAAGGAAACAAGGAAACAGGTAAACAGGTAGACAGGGAGACAAGTAAATAGGGAGTACACCCCTGTGTACCTGTGTACCTGTGTACCTATTTACCTATTTCCTTGTCTCCCTGTCTACCCTCCATCCATCATCACTTTCCCATCTATTACGTAGATAGGACAGATTGGGTCGCGAGCAAACAGAAGCGGCACATCCAAACCCAGGCTGGCATAAAGCTGGATCGGCACACTAATATCGGCGACATAGAGCTCGCCACATGCACTTTGCGCCGCGCTATTAATGACCCCTGCTTGCGGCAGCGCTAACATTAACGTGGCCGCGGCCCGAATGTGCGGTGTATAAAGCTGGCCACTGGATATATTGAGACCGCCCGGCGCATCCAGGCTAAGGATCCGCGCTACGCTGCTGTTGGCAAGCTGGATCAAGTCACGCGCCTTGCCTTGTGGATCAGCCTGCAATTCGTCACCGATGATGGCGTCGATCACCAGATCGGCTGGTGGCAACTCCCAGCCTTCTTCCGCCCAGGCCAAGGGCGCGTCCATGGCCTGGAGTGTTGCCAACTGCTGGGCTGCCGCACCCGTGTAATCGGCCAGGGGATGGGACAGAAGAATCTGCACCCAAGCTCCCCAGTTGAGCAAATGGCGCGCCGCGACTAATCCGACGCCACCATGATTACCAGGACCAATCAGCACAACAATCGAACGGTCAATGATGTCATCATCTAGCTGGCGTTTTGCCAGCAGGGCTAAATTGCGCCCGGCGTTTTCCATCGTCTGCAAGGGATCAATGCCGTATAGCTCGGTCATTAGCCGCTCGATGGTATGCATTTGGTCGATAGAGAGCGTGGGCAATTCGATAGCGTTCATAGTTTTCAAAGCCTAAAGCGATGCGACTGGCAAATTACCGGCCGGACAGACTGCGATAATCATCCATTATACGACCTGGTCCAGTTTGATCCAATAACTCATATTCCATAGACGCTCTGAAAATCGTACACAGAGAAGATACGATAATAATCGGCCCGATGCTGTACAATTTTACAAATAAACATACGCTACTGGTTTGATTGTTTAGTTTTTAGAATTTGTACACAGATTTTCGCGGATACACGCGGATAAAAAACTAAAAATCTGTATTAACTATTCAGGCTAAGACACTACAACAGGGCCCAGGAGGCACCCCGAAAACAGCGGATTAGAGGAGGAGCAAATCTGC